>NZ_NCWQ01000064.1:0-54736 GCF_002156885.1 Flavobacterium sp. AJR
TCTGCTTTTGGCTTAATGAATGAAAAATTTGAAAGTGCAAACGAGTCTGCTAATATGACTAATGAGCAAATGTTAATGTCATTAGACCAGAAAGCTGCTGAGGCTAAAGGAGAATTTGAAGCAGCTGCTCAAACAGCTCACAAAGTGGCAGCAATATCTAAAGATTTTTATGCTTACATCGGAACTTTAAAAGGTGATGTATTAAAAGGATTCGAAAAAGATAAAGAAACTGGAAAATTACCTTACGAGTCTATGGACAAAGGTGATAATATCGACAACTGGTTTACAGGTGAAGGTTATACTAAAAAAGGTGACGAAATCGTTGCAAAAATCAATCAGTATAGAGCAGATATGAAATCTGTATTGAGTGATAAAAAATATAGTGCAATTGTAGCTGAGATTGATAATAAATTTAATACTTCTGACGTTAAAAACAAAGAAGGTTTAAAAGATAAATTTTTAGCTTATAACTTTAAAGGTTTTCCAGCTGTTGCATCAGTTGCAAAATTATCTGCTTGGCAGAGTGATGTTAAAAAAGTAGAATCTGATGTTTATAGTTCAGCTTTAGGAAAAGCGGCAGTAGCTGCAGCTTCTTATAACAACTATAAAGCGATTGTAGTTCTTGATAAAAGTGCTTACTTTCAAGGAGAAACTGTTACAGGTAAAGTTGTTTTAGGTCGTTATGACGAAAACACAACTCCTACTTCATTCTCTGGTCCAGGTAAAATTGAAAATGGACAAGCTGTTATTTCGATGACTGCTGGTGGAATTGGAGAACAAAGTATTAACGGACAATTTACATTCTTAGAAGATGGAAAAAACATTCCACTTAAATTTGAAGGTAAATATGTTGTAGTACCAAAACCAAACTCTGCAACTATTTCTGCAGACAAAATGAATGTAGTTTACAGAGGAGTTGTTAACCCAATTTCAGTTTCATTTGCGGGTGTTGCTGATAATAAAGTTGTTGCAACTGCTCCAGGATTATCTTCTGCTGGTAAACCAGGTAAATATAACATGAGTCCAAGTACAGGTACTGAAACTACAATTACTGTTACAGGTACATTGCCAAATGGTTCTAAGGTTACAGATAAGAAAACTTTTAGAATTAAAGGTATTCCTGGACCAACTGGAACAATTAGAGGAGAAATGGGTGTTGTAAAAGGACCTAAATCAAATTTAGAGATTGCTACAATTGGAGCTAAATTAGTTGATTTTGATTTCGAAGTTGGATTAGATGTTGTTGGATTTAATTTAAAAGTTACTGGACAACCTACAGTTGTAGTTTCTGGTAATAGATTAAATGCACAATGTAAATCAGTTCTTTCAAAAGCAGGTAGAGGAGACCAAGTTACTATTTCTGAGATTAAAACTAAACTTGTTGGAGCAGGAAGTTATTTATTGCCTAGAACCGCTCCAGTAATTTATGAAATACAATAATAAGTAGATCTATAAAGTAAAACTACTTCAATATTATACTGATACCATGATGAATGTAAGAAATTTTTTAATAGCTATTATCTCTATTGCAGGGAGTTATACCACTTTTGCACAGTCGAATTTGCTTAATGCAAAAACACCAGCTGAAATTGGTTTAAAAACTCCAGCACAACTTGTTTCTGATAATGACAAACCATTAGCTTATGGTTATGTACATGATAGAGACGTTTTGATGGGGAAAACTGTTTGGGAAATCATTGATTTAAATGAAAAAATCAACTTTTCTATGTATTTCCCAATTGATACTGCAAATATCGGTTCGGACAGACGTTCTATGTACGATGTTTTGACAAAGGCAATTAAAAATGGTAAAATTACTGAAGTTTATACTGATAGTTATTTCAATACCAAAAAGTCTATGAAAGACATTCAATCTTCTTTATCTCGTATCGATACAACTGATGCTGGTAGAGAACAATTGAATCAAGATCCGAATGCGTATGTTACGCAAACAATCGAAAAAAAGAAGACAACTGGTAAAGGAAAAAACAAAGTAACAACTTCAGAAACTGTAACTGTTCCTGCATCTAAAACTATATCTTCTGAATATATCTTGAAAACTGATTTAACAGCTCAAGATGTTACAGAATATAAAATTAAAGGATATTGGTATTTTGACAAACGTCAAAGTGAATTGAAGTATCGTCTTTTAGGAATTTGTCCTGTTACTCCAGATGTTTACACTATTAATAGTGAAGAAAAAGATTATATTGAATTGTTCTGGGTATTCTTCCCGGATGCAAGAGGTGTCTTACATGAGGCTAAAGCCTTTAATGACAAGAACTCTGCAATGCCAATTTCTTTTGATCAAATCTTAAACTCTAGACGTTTTAATAGTACAATCTATAAAGAAGAAAACGTTTACGGAGATAGAGCTATAGAAGAATACATGAAGGATAACGCTCAGAACCAATTATTGGAGTCTGAGAGAGTGAAAGAGAAAATTAGAAATTTCGAATCAGATATGTGGAATTACTAAAATTTAATTTCCTTCTTTAATATAAAAAACTCTTACCATTTTTTGGTAAGAGTTTTTTCATTTATGTTTGTTGGCGGTAACAGTTTAATTTATTTTTTCATGATTGACTATTTAATTATTGGTTCAGGTTTAGCAGGAATCTCTTTTTCAGAAAAAGCATTGTCGCACAATAAATCTATTTTGGTAGTAGATGATAAATCACAAAATTCATCAAAAATAGCAGGAGGTTTGTATAATCCCGTAATTTTAAAAAGATTTAGTGAAGTATGGCAAGCACAACAGCAACTTGTTTTAATGGACTCTTTTTATGCAGATATTGAAAATAAACTTGCTACAAAATTCAATTTCCAGCTACCTATTTTACGAAAGTTTTTCTCGATAGAAGAGCAAAATAATTGGTTTAGTGCTTCAGATAAAAAAAACTTAGCGCCTTTCTTGTCTACCAAATTAGTTAACAGAAAATATAACAGTATAGATTCTCCATACGATTATGGCGAAGTTTTGCACACAGGTTATGTTGATACGGCTTTATTATTAGAAAAGTATAGAGAATATTTACTTGCTAATAATTTGCTGTTAGAAGAATCGTTTGATTATAGTCAGATTGAATTTTTAGATTCAGGAATTCAATATAAAAACATTCAGGCGCGTCATATTATTTTTGCAGAAGGATTTGGGTTGCATAAGAACCCATTCTTTAATGATTTGCCTCTGGATGGAACCAAAGGAGAACTATTTATTATTAAAGCAGTTGGTTTAAATTTAGACGTTATTGTAAATACAAGTGTGTTTATCCTGCCTTTAGGAAATGATTTGTTTAAAGTAGGGGCAACATATAATTGGAAAGATAAAACCGATTTACCTACGGAGGAGGCAAAGCAAGAACTCCTAGAACGCATTCGCGAAATAATTACCTGCGAGTTTGAAATCGTTGAGCATTTTGCTGGTGTTCGTCCTACAGTACAAGATAGAAGACCACTGGTAGGAACGCATAATACACATAAAACGTTGCATATTCTTAACGGATTAGGTACGCGAGGAGTAATGTTAGGACCAGCAATGGCTGAAGCTTTATTCGAAAATATAGAAAATGAAACTCCTTTGGATACCGAAATAAATATCGAACGATTTTACAGAAAGAGAAACAGGTAAATTGTTATATGTATAAACTGTTTAAACGATATAGGCTATTTAAGGAAATATAAGTTTTAGTATTTTCTTAAATGAAGTTATATGGTTGTTTTTTTATAATTACTTATACTTTCAATTCAAGCTATCTAGTATAATCTCTATTTTTTGATATTAGTGGTTGGGTCGTAAGAAACAAACATGTTGATGTAAATGTTTCTCGACCATCTTAATACAAATGGAAATAATACAACAAGTGTTACTACAATTGCTATAAAAGAAGCTTCGATACTAGAGTTTAGGAAAACGTAGGATATGATAAAAGCAGCAATTCCTAATGCTACATTTAATCCGTAACTTACATACATTGCTCCGTAAAAAAAGGAAGGTTCAATCTGGTATTTAAGACCACAATGACTGCAAGATTCATTCATTTTTAAAACTTTGGTTAAATGTAGCGGGTTCTTATCTTCGTACATACTTTCGTTTTGACATTTAGGACAAGTTCCTTTTAAAATACTATTTAGTTTAGATCCTTTTTTGAACATTTTGAGTAAGTTTTTGTAATGTATAAACTGCGATGTAAATACTTCGAAGAGAAATTATGCAGTTGTTTTTTTAATAAAAATGATGAATTTATCCCAAAGATAATCATTGGTCATCACATTAACAATTTTCAATTCTTAATATCCCAAAACAGCCTTTTTATCTTTATAGCATAATACATTCCTTTTCACTACCTTTGCATTTTTAAAATTATAAGTAAAAGGCAATATAAATTGCAATATGTTTTAGAAAAACAAGAATGAAAAATACTGATTAGAGGTTGATTAAATAAAATATTTAAAGTTTTGGTAAGCTTAAAGAAATATTTTGTTATTCAGAGAAAGGTATTTTTAATGTCTACAAAAATTAAATTTCTAGTCAAATTAGAGATATAAATTTAAACAATCAATTAGTTTATAATAACAATAATAAATGCTTAATATACATAATTTATCAGTTTCTTTTGGAGGTACTTATTTGTTTGAAGAAGTTACTTTTCGTTTAGGTGCTGGAGACCGAGTAGGTCTTGTAGGAAAAAATGGTGCTGGAAAATCAACAATGCTAAAAATTCTTGCAGGAGATTTTAAACCAGATTCTGGACAAATCGCAACAGAAAAAGAAGTTCGAATGGGTTTCTTACGTCAAGATATCGATTTTGAACAAGGAAGAACAGTATTAGAAGAAGCCTACGAAGCCTTTACGGATATTAAAGTCGTTGAGAAAAAATTAGAGCATATTAATCATCAATTGGTAACCAGAACCGATTATGAGAGTGAAGAATACAGTCAGATTATCGAAGATTTATCTGATTATACTCATCGTTTTGAGTTATTGGGTGGTTATAATTATGTAGGAGATACAGAGAAAATTCTTTTAGGATTAGGTTTTAAAAGAGAAGTATTTAATAATCAAACAGAAACTTTTTCTGGAGGTTGGAGAATGCGTATCGAGTTAGCTAAATTATTATTGCAAGCCAATGATGTATTGTTGCTGGATGAGCCTACGAATCACTTGGATATCGAGAGTATCATTTGGTTAGAGAGTTTCTTGCGTAATTATCCTGGAGTAGTGGTAATTGTATCACACGATAAAATGTTCCTGGATAATGTAACCAACAGAACTATCGAAATTTCATTAGGTAAAGCATATGATTTTAATAAACCATATTCTCAGTACTTAGAATTGCGTCATGAAATTCGTGAAAAACAATTGGCTACACAAAAGAATCAAGCCAAAAAAATAGAAGAAACAGAAAAGCTAATCGAAAAATTCCGTGCAAAAGCTTCTAAAGCTTCTATGGCGCAATCGCTTATCAAGAAATTAGATAAAGTTGAGCGTATCGAGGTTGACGAAGATGATAATTCTGTAATGAATATTTCTTTCCCAGTTTCTAAAGAACCGGGTAGAGTAGTAGTAGAAGCCGATAATGTTACAAAGGCTTACGGTGATAAAGTTATTCTTAAAGATATAAACCTGTTAGTAGAACGCGGAAGTAAAATTGCTTTTGTTGGACAGAATGGACAAGGAAAATCAACTTTTATTAAAGCTATAGTTGATGAGTTCGAATACCAAGGAAGCATAAAATTAGGACATAATGTACAGTTAGGTTATTTTGCCCAAAATCAAGCGGAATACCTAGACGGAGAAATCACATTGTTGCAAACAATGGAAGATGCTGCAATGGATACCAATAGATCAAAAGTTCGTGATATGTTGGGTTCATTCTTGTTCCGTGGAGATGATGTAGAGAAAAAAGTAAAAGTACTTTCAGGAGGAGAAAGAAACCGTTTGGCATTATGTAAGTTGTTATTACAACCTATAAACGTTTTGTTAATGGATGAGCCTACGAATCACTTGGATATAAAATCTAAGAATGTATTAAAAGCGGCACTTCAAAAATTTGGTGGAACTTTACTACTTGTTTCTCACGATAGAGATTTCCTTCAGGGAATGTCTAATTTGGTTTACGAATTTAAAGATCAGAAGATAAAAGAATATTTAGGAGACATTAACTATTTCTTAGAGCAACGTAATATGGAAAATATGCGTGAAGTTGAGAAAAAAGATGCTGTAAAAGCTGCTGCTCCTAAAGAAAGTAATAAAACTTCTTACGAAGATCAGAAGAAAACGAAAGCATTACAAAATCGCTTGAGTAAAGTCGAAAGTCAAATCAAACAATTAGAAAAAGATATTCAGCATGACGATAAAATGTTGGCTTCTAATTATGATAAACACATCGAAGACGCTTCTTTCTTTATGGCATACAATAAAAAGAAAAAAGATTTGGATCAATTATTATCAGACTGGGAAGTAGTTCAGGAGGAGATTGATAATTTCAACGCATAATACAGTTTTTAGTCTCAGTTTTCAGTTTTTTGAAAATAAGAATATTATCTATAAACCTTTGTCAAAGTTTTCGAATTTTGACAAAGGTTTTTCAGTTTCAGCTGACATTTCACATTTTCAAAATACCTTTCACAGTTACATTATAATTCCAATCTTTTTAGAATGCTCAATGGCTTCGCTGCTGTGTTTAAAATAGCAAACAGAAACCTCAAGGTTTTCTAAATTTTTAAGGATTGCTTTCGTTGATTCTTTTTTGTTTTTACCAGTTTGCCTTATATAAACCGCTTTTACCGTTACAGGAAATATTTTGCAAATTCTTTCATATAACATTGGGTCGTGTTGAGAATCGTCACCCAATAAAACATATTTTAGGTTTGGATAAAACTCCAGGACGTGTTTGATTTTATCAAACTTATGGTCATGGTTTCCTCTGCCACTCATAAAAAAGTCGGCAATTCCGGTTTTAATATCCTTTAATAAAATTACTGCCCTTGGTAATTCATGTATTTTGGTAAAACGAACAATAAAACTATATAAATTCCACTCGCTACTCGAGATGTAAAAAAAAGCATTTTTCTCTTCTTTGTTGTTTCTTTCTGCGGAACTTAATGCTTGATAATGCGGTACAACTTCATCAAATATTTTGCGATCATTTACATTTCTGAACAATAAAATATATAATTTCCTGAAGAAATTATGTGTGTGCGAAACCAAAAAAGTATCATCAATATCTGATATAATCCCAAGATTTCCTTCATGAGGTCTTATAAAAGTGCTGGCACAGGATATTGTTTCGTTTTTATGAGAAATGCTAACTTGGTAATTCATCCATCCAAAACCTGTTTCCTCTTTTAAAGGAATGCAGAATTTAAAAAAACCATCATCGAGAGTTTTGGTATGAATTTGGTTCTCTCCATGTTTTAAATAAACATCGTAATTTGGGATTGTTTTTATCTGGAAAAGTTTAAGAACAGAAGTGGCATTTTTAAAACTTCGCTTTTGAAAATCATAATCATTGGCAGTCGATGGTTTAAAAACGTGCCCCATAACAATTAGTTCCTGATCATTGGCATAACCGCGATATAATTTTAAAATAGGTTTCATTAATTGCTTACTTTTGGGATAACTTGTGTAATTACTTTTGAATAAATATAAAGATAAAATTTTGAAAAGGAATATCTTATTTGTTGTAAACCCTATTTCGGGTGATCTGGATAAATCTGAGCTTATTGAGACAGTAAAATCCTATGCGGTAACGTGTCATATTAATTTGAAAGTTTACGAAACTACTGGGCAGAATGACATCAGCCAAATACAAGCGTTGTATAACCAACATTTACCCATTAGAATCGTTGTTGCCGGAGGAGATGGAACTGTAAAAATGGTCGCCGAAGCAATGGAGGAATATGATGTTATTGTTGGGATATTGCCAGCTGGATCTGCCAACGGATTATCGGTCGATTTAAATTTACCTAAAACACTCGAAGAGAATTTAAGTATTGCTTTTAACAACAATTATATCGAGATGGATATGATTTGTATCAACGGGAAAAAAAGTATTCATTTAAGCGATATAGGACTCAATGCCGATTTAATCAAGAATTATGAAGAAAGTGAGATAAGAGGATTTTGGGGTTATGCATCTCAAGCGTATACTACTATCAAAGAGTCTGGAGATCCTTTTGTTGTATCTATTACGGCCAATAATCAGACGGTTGAACATGAAGCAAGAATGGTTGTAATTGCCAATTCTCAAAAATATGGAACAGGTGTTGTCATTAACCCAAATGGAGCAATTAATGATGGTAAATTTGAATTGGTTGTTTTAAAAAATCTAGATTTAATAATTCTGGGAAAAATAATTACGGGTAATATGCCTATCGATTCAGATGATATTGTTATCATTTCTACAGATCAAGCAGTCATAAAAACAAATCATCCAGTTAGTTTCCAAATTGATGGTGAGTATTGTGGCGCTCAGACTAAATTGGATATTCGTATTTTGCATAAGCAAATGAAAATTGCCATTCCTTAAAAGTGAAATTTTAATTTGAAAAAAGAATAAAGACAAAAATCAGTTTAGGGGTAAAATTTATACAAGGGTTAGTAAAAAGGGGGAAAACCTTAACTAAAAAAGTAAGTTTTTAAATGTAAAAAAGTATTTTAGTTTTTATAATAACCCCGTCATATATTTATTAATAATGAAAAAAATATTTTTCACAATTTTCATTCTGATTCAGAGTGTAATATATTCTCAAAGTGTTGATTTGAGAAATTTGACAATGAATAGCGATTTAATCCTTTTTGTTGAATATTCAGATTTTGAATACGGGAATAGGTATATTAATGATCATTATAAAGTGGGATATATTAAGGTAAATAATTATGAGGAAATCATAAAAAATGACTCTAATATTAAATTTATAGATAAAGAAATTTTTTGCCCTCAAAGTGAAAATGATTATTACGAAAGCAGTATGATGAATGGTGAAACTTGTATGGGCATTGCGGAAGGCGTTGATTCTAATAGAAAATATTATGGTATACTGTTTTTTAAAAAAGAAAAAAAGAAACTGACGCTATTGGTGCATCTTTCGAAAAGTGATTCTGACTGGAAAAATATAATTGAGAAAATAAAAAAGGTAAAAGAAATTGAAAATTCAAAATCGCCAGAAGAACGTTATGAAAAAAGTATTGACTATTATTTGAAGTGTAATGACTTGCCCAAGTATGATTTTATAAATTATTACAGACAAGTAAAAGTTTTAAAATCGGATACTTTAGTCTTAACCGAGAAACAATTAATCTTGGCGAAAGATAATTTTTTTGAGGGAAATGAAAGCTACTATAAATTGATTTCGGAAAAATTTCCCGAAGAAGTAAAACAATTTTATATTAATAAAATGAAGGAGATACTAAGCAAAAATGAAGAAGAGTATTTTAGTTCCTATGATTTTAATGAGGCATACGAAAGGGCTACAAATACAGACTATATGGATGATAGTGTAATGGGAAAGCTAAAAGAAAAATTATCTAATGAAATAACGCTTAAGGAAAGAATAGAGATTATGCAGGATTTAATTCAAAATGCTGAACAAGAAGATTAGTCGATAATATTACTATTAATGAAAAATAAACTTCTCTTAATTTTATTTGTTTTTGTGACAATCGCGAATGCGCAAAACAAAGTTACGGACATTACTAACTACGATTATTGTCAAGTTAATAGCAACACGCTTTATTTTTATAAAATTGAGAAAAAAGGGTTTACTGAAAGTCGCGGCAATTTTTTTCATAGTAATATATTCGATGTTTATGCTACAGAAAAAGTAGATTTTATAGACAAAAAATATTATGGCAGTATGAATGCGATAAAACTCTCTGATTTGAATAGTGATTTTGATTTGTTAAAAGAGTTTAGAGACAAAGTTTACTTTGTGAATCAGCCTCATCTGAAACATTTTTATTTCTTGAAGAATGATAGTGTTTTGGTTTGTAAAGTAATAAGAAAGAAAGAGGTTTGGGAATTAGAAAGTGAAAAAGAAGATGAAATACATAAGATGGTCATGGCTAATAATAAAATTATTTATTGGTCTTCACGTCTAGGTTTGATTTATAAAAAAGATAATGAGATAAAAACAAGTTTTCTGGATTTGCAAAGTGATTATAACACTTATGGTCTTAAGGTTTCCATAAAGGATAAAAATGCTGTTAATATGGAAACAGGATATTTTGAAATTGGAAAATATACTCTTAAAATAAGAAAAGACAGCAGTTATACGGTTTTTAAGGGCAATCAAAAGATTTTGGATGACTTTCCGTTAAAATATTACAATAACAAACATTTTGTTACGATCGATGATAAGACTGTAAAATTCTACAATTCTGATTTTGTATTAGACAGCACTTTTGCCTACCGTGACATTTATCAAAGATCTGGGAATATAGAGATATTGACAGAAAACAAAATTAAAAAAATTGACACTTGTGTTTTTACTCCCGCATTTTACAGCAATAGAGCTTTAGGCTGTGGAACTGTTACAAGATATACATTAAGCATAAAACGGAACAGACTTAGGAAAATCGTTAATGCAGAAATGACTTATGGTTATACATCGATGCCTAAAAATATTTTTATCGACTCTAAAATAAAATTTGATTCGCTGCTTTTTATAAGCCGAGGAAAGACTATGGAATATTCTGTGAATGGTGGTTTTGATGATCGAGTGATATTAATAAAAAATAAAAAGGAAGGACTTTACACCTTTAAACAAAAAAATGATACAATCACTTTGAAGGAGATAGTACCTATAAAATACGATAAGATTTATTCATTAAATGGTTTTGTAATTTTAAACAAAAACAATCAAATGGATTTTTATGATAAAGATTTTAAGGTAAATACAATGCGTTTTTCTAATATTGATTTTTTTAGTTATAACTATTTAAGATATAAAAAAAGGAATCATACCGGAGGCTGGATGAACAAAAGAGGAATTTTATTTGATGATTTATAAAAAAGAAAGCCTATCTAATTTGGTATAATAATGGATTTAATTATTTAAACGGATTTCGTTCTTGCCAATCTGTTTTGGGTTCCAGATAATTAAATAATTTGGCAATATTATGGTTGATTAAAGAATTGCTGTGTGTGATAAGTCCGTACATTTTTACTGGTTTTGCACCCACAGAGCTTTTAATTTCCAGAGCCGTTCTGGCAAAAATAACTTCTTTAAAATTCCTGTTAATAGAAAGTGCAATCATGTCGTAAAGCATGTTTAAATACAGCATTTTTTCGCGCTGAACACTTTCGTCATAACCTAAAAAATAAGTGTCCATTGCGGTTCCATTCATGATTAAAGTATTGAAACCGATTAGTTTTCCATCAATAAAATAACCATAAAAAAGAAACTTCTCTTTTAATGTTTCTTTAAAAACTCTAAAGTGATTTTTGGCTAAGAAAAAGGTATTAAAAGGAGCATTTTTGGCTACGTGATGATACAAATCATAGATAGTATCTTCAAAAGTTATGATGTCATCTAGATCCATTTTCCTCTTTTCTATTCCTAAGGCTTTTTTGCGGGTACGTTTATATTGGTCCCGGTATTTTTTGGATAATGCATTAATATAATCTTTTTCGGTTTTCCAATCTTCATTGATTTTAAAAACCATATTTGGCTGGATAGAAAACGTGTAGCCTTTTTTAAATTCAGCAGAAAGCATATCAATTTCTGTTGCCGAAAAATCTTTGATTGTGGTGATATGGATTTTTTGCCCTTTCGATTTGAAATCTTTTTTTAATGCATTGATTCCTTTATGCAATAATTTAATTGCTTTTGGTAGGCTTATTTTTTCAGAAAAGGAATAAGCATTTTGACCTGTAAGCATGTTGTTTCCAACAAATAAAACATGAGAAGCGAATTTCTTAAAAGCAAAATTACGAACGGAAGTTTTTACACATTTATCTCGTTCTCCAAATGATTCGAGCTTATTAGAATCTAAAAATTGGGTTAGAGCAATACCAACTAATTCAGCGTCTTTAAAAAGTCCGATATAATGGCACAACATATTGGTTGGAGCTGATTTTTCTAATACTTCTAGATATTCCCTGGATAAGAAAATATTATGTGTTGCCAAGTCATTCCATGTTTCAGGAAGAGAGGCAGTATTAGTATAAATCTGGAAGGAATAAGATGAATTCAAGGTAAGAGTACTATATTGTTCAAATTTACTTAATAATAACAGAATAATATAATTTACGGTTTGTTTTACTTGTAAATTTTCCAAAAAAGAAATCCGTTTGATTTTCTAATTTCAAACGGATTTTATGTTTTAATTATTTATGCCCAAGCACAAATAATTCCTCCCATAATAGTTAGGGTAAGAATCCAATATCCGGCATGTACAAAAATATATTTCCAAGATTTTCTTTCGAATAAACCATTGATTGCTAACATAGGGAAAGCAAAGAATAAACCGGTCATGAAGCCATGAAGTGCTCCATGTTTAAAAGTGCGAAATGCAGTTCCGTAATCGGCCATAAAAGCTGCAAAAGAAGGTTTTGCACTTTCTATCATTGGTGGTCCGCCTACCATTCCTACAGCGCCCGATTGGTGTATTGTTAATCCCGAAACAATTATAGTCATCATTAAAGAAAAGATGTATGTTAATACGAATATTTTAAGCATACTTCCTTTCTGGAGGTCTTCTTGAGTTACTCCAGCTTCTCTCATCCAGATAGTTCCAAATACTTTAGGGTTATACCAGATAAAACCAGTAACAAGAGTTGTTAGTGCCGAAGCAAAAAATGCTAAGAAATTCATTTCCATAAGATTAGGGTTTAAGGTTAGTTGTTCAAATTTAATAAAATATTAAATACTAATTACATCAGATATTTTTGTTTTAAATAACTGATGTCTAAAATGTTAGGTACGTTTTTTATTCTGTTCTATTTTGATAAAAAAAGGGATGCTTTATAGCATCCCTTTTTTTCTATTTAATTAAGAAATTAGATTTATAAGTTGTTTCTGAATTGCGTAATACCAGATAATATACTCCAGTAGTTTTTAAATGGGTATGGATTTCTTTTTTAAAGTTATCGTTTACATTTATTTTATCCTGTTCATAAACAATTCTTCCTCCCACATCATATATTGTGAGTTTAAATGTTCCTTGCTCACCGATTAAAGATAGTGTGAATGTACCATTATTAGGAACGGGAGCAATTGTTAATCCTTTTTTATCTGGATTTGTATGATCGTCGATAGCCAGAGTAGCATCTACTTTTATTTCTGAAGATGTTGTCTTGCTACATAAACCTGTTGTTACATAATTTAGAGAAAGAGTTTGTGTTCCCTTTTGTGTCCATTTTATGGTAACAGTATTATTTGCCTGACTTACAATTTCTCCTCCGGTTACAGTCCAGTTATAGCTTTGCATATTTGGTGTAGCGGTGTAGATAGTAGTAGCATTGGTTTCGGTAATAAGAGCATCTCCTGTTATACTAGCCAAAATAGTATTTATAACACCCACATTTTCATAAACAATTCCTTTTCCTTGTAAGGCACTTGTTTTTTTCTGTAGTTTAGATAAATCGATACCAAATGTAAGTTCTCCATTCTCATTGAATTTCTCTATATTCTGAATTTTAAATTCAGTATCAGATATTTTAGCGATTACTGCATTTTCATTAGAGATATTTATCCCTCCGGCTTTGATTATTAAAGCGTCTTTTGTAAACTGAGATGCCATGATTTCATCGGTAAAAAGTATTTTAAGATGCTCTATTTCGGCACAATCGGTATTGCTAGTTTTTACTGGCGTAATTGTACTGCTAAAGTCCACAACATCTATGTATGTTTCGATACTTACAGGGGCACTAGCATTTCCATATTCATCATAAGCAATGGCTTCAAAAGTATTTTTTCCGATATATCCTGTAATAGCAAAACTTAAATCTCCTGCTGTTTCTACGTATTTTTTATCTACTAATACTTTACTAGTTGGAGTTATTACATAAAGTTCTATAGATTGTTTATTTTCTATAGTTTTTAGAGCAATAGATAAATCATTACCAGAAGTAATGTTATCTGTTGCCGAAATTCCTCTATCAGGAGTTATACGCATATTATTTGGAGAAGCTGGTTTATCAAATTTCACAGTCCACATCGTGCTTGTATTACCAGTTCCATAATTTCCAGATACATCTACAAAGTTAGATTGATCAATTATTAGTTTGTATCCAGCTGCAGTATGGGTATGTTCTCCTAATCCCGAGATTAGATAATGTAAATCATCCTGTTTTGTAACAGTTAATTTAGCATTTAGATCCACACTTCCTTTGTATAGCTTAATCCAGCTAGCTTCAAAATTATTTTTTAATGGTTTATTTAAAACTATCTGCATATCTGTTACGTTCTGGCTATTAAGCGCTCCCTGATATTGTGGCTTAAAGCTATCTACTTCTGGAACAACTAAATCAACTTTCCATTTATGGGATTGTACTACTAAACCTAACGAGTTATCTTCGGCTTTCATAGATGGCAAATCTACAGTTAATTCATATTCTCCTTTTTCCAGATTGTATTGGTTTAATCCTACGATAGTATATTTTTGATTGTTCTCTGTTACTATCGAAATGTTATCCAAAGGTTTTCCGTTTAGCTTTAATTTGTCCTTAGTAAACTGGATTGGTTTTACTATTTTATTAAATGATATTTCAATGCTATTTACGGCTTGGGCTTCTGTTTGATCTGTTTTAAACTGAATGATTCCTAATTCTCCAATTATTTGTGTCCAGGAAACAGATTTGCCTTCAACTCCTTCGTTCTCTTCCAGATCTTTTATTCCTGCACATTGCACTGTTAGTTCATAATAACCAGAAGCAACGGTTAGTGTTTTAATGTTTAAGACATAAGTAGAGTCGTTTACTTTGCCAATAAAACTATCATTAAAAGGGATTTTATTTCCTTGGTGAATTAATGTTATGTTTTGGGCAGTAAAGGTGCTCGGGTTTATGGCTTTATTAAAGTTTACCTGAACAGATTCTACTGCTTTGGTTGTTGTTGACGGAATGCTCTCAAAAGAAACTACTTTCGGTACATTGGTATTTATTGGTGTATAATACAACGTGTATTTTTCTAATCCTGATATTTTGTCAACAAAATGAAGATTGTTCTCATATTTAGGATCTGCTCCATCTCTTAATGTAACAAATGTTTGCCAGAAGTTTAGCAAAGGCAATTCCAGTTGATCGCTGTTTCTAACAACTTTTACAAGTTTGTATTTACCTCTGCCCGGATCTGTTAAATTACCATAATTCCATCCTGTTTTAGACGAGTTCATAGTTAGAATTGTCGTTACCTGAGTTGGTGAAATAGGGTTAGAAATAGTTGCGGTACTTACTTTATATACTTCGTCACTTCCACCATTAGAATAATAAATAGCATCAGGAACATCGTTTATATCTGCAATATCATTTACTAAGAAATCGGCTATGTTATCATGTCCAGCTTCATAAGCCTTTACGCTTTTAATAAGTTCATGAACATAAGATGCTTTTATTAGGCTCAGATTTTTATTTCCGTAGCTGCTCAAATGTTTTACTTTTAAATCATATTCTATAAAATGTCCTAACAATGTACTGGTAAACCACCATTGTCCGATTGCAGCTTTTTGTGGTTCAATATTTCCAAAATCTACGTTAAGTAAACCTAATTGTTTAGGCTCATTATTAAAGTTACTACCTATGATTTCAAAATCAATTAATAGTCCTTTTTTGTTTTCGATAATTTCAGGTTGTATAGATTCTACCTGAACATTTTTGGCTTGACCGTAACCTTCATTTTTAATTAATAATGCCATTTCTGCAGGAACCATAGGTTCTATTTTTTCCGTTAGAGGGTCATCTCCAATAATATCACGCTGCATAAAATAATGCAGTACTAAATCTGGGCTTGGATTTACTTCCAGCGTAACTGGGTATAATTTTATTGTTGCTATTTCTCCTGTATTTGGATCCAGATAAGATAATGTTCCTCCAAACGAATAAGATTTAGCAACTGTAGGAGCAGCCTCTTTTGTTGGTATAAAAAGTACTGTTCCAGATTTGTTACTTTGCGGACCAACAATTCCTGTTCCGCTCAGGAAAGCATCTTTATTAATTTGGAATAGATGGGTCATATCATTTCCAGATTCGTCTGTGATTATCAAATCTAAGTTTATGTTTTTTATTGAGTTAAGATCACTACCATTGTTCATAGTTAAAGTACCTTCAAAAGCTTCTCTGGTCATCGTCATTTTTTGAGAGAACTTTACTGTAACTGTGGCACAAACAGAATTAGATGATTTTCTGTCTACATATTCTTGTAAGTCACTTTTATCTTTTTCATACATTTCGTAAGCAGAAACAAAACCTCTTGCTTTTGTATGGTCTGCTAATTCTTTTGCCTTTAAGGCATAAACATCTAAACTATCTTTACTAATAATGGTAGCATATTGTGCATTTGGAGAAGTAATTCCTTTATTCCAGGCTTCTACAGACTCATTCCATCTTTGACTGAATACATTTATGTCGGCAGCGCTAATATCTGTTAAAACAAACCTGCTTTTCATAACAGCAATATCTGTTTCGGTAAAAATTTGTTTCTTATCTAAGTTTGTGGCTACTTCTTTTACAAAATCAGGGAAACTTTCGCTTTCAAGAATTTTATTGTTATTAAAAATAAGTTCTTTTTTCTTGGTAAAAGCATTGTCTGCAGCTTTTAATTTTGTTAAATCCTGTTCAATTACTTCGAACAAGCTTGGTCCTGCGTTTCGACCTGTTATTGAAAGTCCCAGACACGTTTTTACCGCGCTTAATGCTCCCCATATACAACCATAAGTCTGTTTTTTTATGAGGCATCCGATTCCGCTTATTATTGCATCTTCCCAAGTAGTCGATGTAAGGAGAGAAAGCCCACAACTAAGAAGAACTGTAGGTGGATAACAGGCTAGAACTGCAGTTCCAATGGCAAATGCACATGGGTCACATGTAATATTGGCATCATAAGTAAAATCGATTGGGGAATAACCGGTTCCTCCTGGTACAGGACAATTTCTACAATATACATAATTTGGACCATTAATTACCGGAATGTCTACAGGTCCTGGATTGGTACATTCTCTCGAAAAAGAAAATGAATGTGGTACAGCTACCCAATGACTATCAATACATTGATACGTATACCAAGCCATTACAACTGCATCACAAGGGGCTGTTGATGCTGCCGCTCTTAATATGGTTCCCGTCATTCTTTCGACCTTAACAGGAATTTGGATAGATTGTTTGGCTAATATATCTATTTTATCAATTAATGGTGTAAACTTATATTCGTTATCACTCGGAAACTGCAGATATACATCTTTGGCAGTAATAAGCCCTTTGTTTGTAAGTGTTGCCATTAGTATATAGCTACTTCCTTTGGCTATATCCTGAACTTTTTTATCCATTTCTACGACAACTACCGGAATGGGAACATTGGTTTCGTATTTTACAACAAGTTCAGTTTCATATTTATCTTCTATTTCTGTAGGTTTTACAGTCCATTCGTAACTGATTGCCTGATAAGCCAAATAAATACTTTGCTTATTAACTTTACCCGGATCAACCAAAATATTACTTTGATGATTACTGTGTTTGTCTGCCGTTACGGTTAAAACATAACTTCCTTCTGGAAGATTTTCGGCATTAAATAATCCGTTTTGATCTGTTACACCTTCTGCAACAATAACGCCCGAGAATGGATGACGTACTACTACTTTTGCTCCTTTTAGATGTGGTGCTTCTACTGTATTGTATGTATAGTCATCGACTGCATCAATAAGTAAAGAACCTTTAGATTCGGATACTGTTTCTATTTTAAAAGGCACACTAATTCCTTGTCCATTAGCAAGAGATATTGCTAAGTTTCCAGATAGAGGAATGTTAACTTGTTGTTTCTCTGTAGGGGCTAATTCTAATATTATATTAGCGGTTTCATTTGGAGCTATTTTATCTATAACCGATTGACTTTTAAGTTTCATCCAGTCTAGTTTAGGTAATTCCACTTTTACTTTTTCGGCATCTATAGCTCCAGTATTGGTAATTGCCAATTCATAATAGCGAGAACTTCCTTTGGTCATTGTGGTATTAATACTTACAGGGTTTGCTACTATTTTTGCTGTTTGAATTTGACAATGGTAATAAGCTAGAGCTGTTAGTTTTGCTCCTTCATCAGATGAGATGGTAAAGTTAATAGGGTAGTACTTCTCTTCTTCAGAAGCTTTATCGGCTAATATTGTATAATTTAATATGGCTTCTTGTCCTGCTGCCAGCGCTAATGGCGTTACTTGAATATTAAATCCAGCATCTGCAGGAAGTTCAACTTTTATATTAGTTAGCGCAGTTTTGCCATTGTTTTTTAATTTAAACTCTCCTTTAAAAGGTGTTTTTTCTACTACTTCCCATTTTAAATAACCAGATGGTTTGTTGGTCCATTCAAAACCAATAATGTCAAATTCTGCTTGTGCAGCATTATTCGTTCCTGGGTAACCAGCACTTACGCCATAGTGCCCGCTTTCTGTTTGTAGCGGTTCAAAATCATAAGCAAAATTTCCAGAAGCATTTGTTGTAACGGTATATAGGCGAACAAAGTTTCCGCTTGTAATCGTGATTTCTACTTCTTTGATTGTAGCAGGAGAATTATTGAGCATTTTGGCAGATCCGGTTATAGTAACTAACTCGCCAGATTTGTATAATGACTTAGCTACGGTAGCAGTTGCAAAATAACCCGGAAGTAATTTTATTTCAGTATTGGCTTCGTTATTTGTAAATGTTAATTCGTCTGTTTTTTGATTTGAATTTATAGTTACAATTAAAAAATAATCGCCAGCTTTTTCAGGCAGCTGAATAGGTTTAACTAAATTTAGTGATTTTCCTGCTTCGATATCTTTGTCTAATTCGGTAGTTGCCAGTAGGATTGCATTTTTTGTAGATTTATCTTTAGAAAGGTAATATTCTATTTTAGAACCTTTGGTAAGAATGGCAAATCCTTGATTGGTAATTGTTGTAGCTACTTCGATGTTATCTTTTCCTGTTGCTTGAGTTACTGTGTTTATTTTTGTAATAGTAGCATCAGGTTTATTTTGATCGGTTACAATTATCCATGCAAATCCAGAACTATAATTGTCTGCTTCGGCTTGAACACGTATGGTTTGATCTCCTTTTTTATTTGGATCTATTTTAGTGCTTATTTCTATCTCTATGGCTTCTTTTCCTACAGGAATAGTAGCAGTTGCAGGAATAGATACAATTGTAGGAGCATCTGACGAAAGTCTGACAGGAATAGCTGTCGATGTATCTACAGTATTTCTTGCAATAGTTATTTTTGCAGAATTTTCTTGTCCTGCCTTAACGGTTGTAGGGTTTGCTTTTACAAACAAAGCAGGGCCATTACTATCTAGTATGGTAATGGTTTTTGCCAATTGGCTTCCTCCGTTTCCTGCAGCAACTGTACAGTTACAAGAAGGAATATAAGCATCTGCGGTTACTTTTACAGTTTTTGTTCCATCGACAAGTCCGTTATTTATGACTCCAATATTGATTTTTTTCTGGTTTACATTTGCAGGAAATTCAATAATATCAGGAAGAATTAAAGTATTTGCTACATTGGCAGACAAACGGATTTTTATGCTAACGTCTGTTTTATCCAATCGTTTTATGATGGCATAAGTTGCATAAACTCCATCTCCTTTAGAAATGGTTTCGGGTGTTATCTCGAATTCAAAAGTAGGAATGTTCGAGCTTTTTAAGATGATTTCGGTGCTACTAGCCTGGAAACCTTCGGCTCGGATTGTAATCTTTCCTATTACAGTTGCTTCTGGTACTTTATTGTCTCTAACCTGAACAGTAAAAGAAACAGTTTTGCTTCCTGATGGTAGAATGATTTCTGATGGAACAATCCAACGGGAATTCTGATCTGCAGTAATGCTGAATTTTGTGTCTTTGTTTTTTGCAAAATCGGTTTGTAAAGTAACAGTAATCATCTCCCCATCTGTGAATGTTGTTTTTGATGGTATTAGTGTAATTAATGAAACCTCATCATCTATAATTTCGATATTATCCGAGACTGTAGGGTAATCATTGCCTGTTACAGATAGTGCTACAGTTCTGTTTCCATCGGCAGCAGTATTGTCTACAGGTTTTATATAAAAAACGACAGATGATTGGTCTTTAGGGATTTTTATACTCGCAGGAAAATCTAGTTGTCCGTTTTGCGAAGCAGCAAGTTGATATGTTTTATCAGTGCTTCGGTCTCCGCTTTGGGTTATGGTTGCCCGGATTACTTCTGTGGCATTTTCGGAAATAGATTTTTTATCTAAGGTTAAATACAATACTTTTTCGAGCAATATTGTATTAGGACTAATAAGTTTATTGTTGGCTTGTAACGCATCTGGTTCTTTTACAGATGGATTAGGAACCAGGTTTATTTTTATTTTTACGTTTCCGTCTATCCCTATAATTTTAGGAAGGTTGAAAGTAGCATTTCGGCTAATGGTTTTCTTGCTTTCTAAATCACCATCATAGGAAACACTTCCTAAATTATACTCGATACCAGTTGTTTCCGAAATTATACTAATTTGTTCTGTCCATCCTCCAGATGCAATACGATCTCCGATGTTGTTTACTCCCCATGACAATGTTATTTTTCCGTTAGGAGTAATCTGAGATTCGCTGCTTGTTATACCCGAAATAGTTAAATCGGGATATTGCGCTGTTGCTATTGTAAGTATTCCGTTTGTATGGTTTGAGCCTATGTCTATTGCATTTTTAGAACTCAATACAACACTAGAAAGGTTTAGGTTATGAGTTTGCCCAGACGGATAATTTATCGGAATTTCGATTGGAATTTCTAATAAAGTCCCGCTATTTCCTTTAAAAGGATTACTTGTTAGCGAGAGAATTATAAAATGATAATTTCGTGGATTATTCTTCTCGATGTTTGCATAAACAGCGTGGTCTCCTTTACGACTATCACTTATTTTGCTTGCTTTTTCGTTAATGATAAGTCCTTGAGGAACTGTTAGCGTAAACTCAGCTCCAACTACTTCATCTGTATTGGATAAATCGATCAAAATTTTTGATTCTTCGCCTGGTCCAGCAGTTGCATTTATAACTTTTAGACTATTTTGGGCATAAGTAAGTGTTCCTAAAAACAGAAGAATAAATGCAAGAAAGGATCTTAATTTTATAGAGGTTAATTTAGTAGATGTCATTTTAATAAATTTATTGTATTAACATTTTTCCTTTAAATATTTTTGGGCTGTTTGTAGCTTGTACTTCCAGAGTATAAAAATATACACCAGCAGCAAGTTCTTTTTGTAAAAAGACCGCTTCATGTTTCCCTTCTGAGGTTTCTAAATCTGATTGTAGTCGAACAATTTGCCCTTGCATATTGTAGACTTTCAGTGTTACTTTAGTTGCATTTTCTAGTAAATGATATTTTATTGTTGTTTGTTCTCTAAAAGGGTTAGGGAAGTTCATAACAATATCTTTTCCAGAATTAGCATCAATATCATCTATTCCTAGTGTTCCATTTACAATTTTATAAGGAACTTCGTTTGCATTATCATCGGATATTACGGCAGAAACAATAGTCGTTTTAGGAGCTACTTTGGCAATAGCCACCTTACCCGATAATGTTTTGTCGATAGAGAATCCGATAACGCTTGTTTCGCCTTTATTCTCTGCAATAGATACTGTATATCCTTTGGCTGAAAGCAAATCTGATACTTGTTCTTTGCTTATTCCTTTTAAACGAATGTCAAATGCGGCTGTAGCTGTTGCTTGGTTATCGATGTATAAAATATCATCTTCAATGCTTAACACTGTATTTTGATCATTTGTTAAGGCAAAACGTTTAGCAGCTTGTTGTACTTTTTCTTGTACTCCATCCTGTATTTTATTTATCAGAAGAATAATATCCAAGAGGTTTAAATTCTTATCCTTATTAATATCGGCTGCAGCATAATTAAAATACTTTGGCTTCTGGCTCAGAGTATAATTTAAAGAAGATTGGATGTCTAGTATATTTACAATACCATCCAGATTGCTGTCTCCCTCACGATAGGTTAATGTATAAGTAAGGATACTATTTCTAGCTGATCCCGCTATTTGTCTGAGCTCAAGAGTTTGGTTGTTAGGAATATTCCATTCGCTCATTATATTCATTAGCTTAATACCATCTTCAGGAACTGTTACCATTTGGTAATTGTCTTTTAGCGTCATATTATACGATTGACTTGGACTAAATAACTGATTGGTATGGTCGTAACGATTTATCTTCTTGTCTTTTATTACTGCATTTACTGTTAGCGGTAATGCACCTAAATTAATTTTTTGACGGTCAATTTTAAAATTCACGTTTGACGGAAATACAGCATTTGTTTCTGTAAGTTCATTCTCCGAAAGGTCGATTGTTTTAAGTTTGATTAATCTTGATAACCCGTCTGGAATACTACCTGTTAATTTATTACGGGTTAGGTTAAGGCTTTGTAGCTCTACAAATTTGCCTAACTCGGCACTTATATCTCCAATTAAGTTATTATCGGTTAGGTTAATTGCTACCACGTGTCCATCATTGGTTGTAACTCCTTTCCATCTTTTTTCATGAAGATTATTTGTAGATATATCCCAAGGTGTTTTCCAGTTTGCACCTCCGGATTTTTGGAAAAATGCAACCAAGGCATCAAATTCTTCTGCTAGAAGAGGTGTTTCAGATCCGTCGGCAATTCCTTTATATTGCAAGTAAGTACCTTGAGAAGCACCTGTTCTTTGCCAGATAGTAATTTTTGCTCCCGCAGGAACATCTGCAATAGATACGCTCGGGAATACAAGAATATTGCCTTCTGGTGTTGCCTCAGATATTTTAAAGTTATTTGCTTGTAAGGCAAATAAATACTTTCCTTCTTGCTCTGGATTAGTTTCGTTATAGGTAGTGATAGGAGGTAGGACTACACTAATTTCGTCTCCTTTTAAATACAGGAATTCCTCTTTTACAATTGTTTGCCCTCTTAGGTTTACATATACTTTACTCAGATCATAGGTAAAAGCTGTTTCCAGAGCATCAAAAACATTATTAGATAAATCCAGCTGTTCTATATTCTGGAATTGATTGAATTGTGCCGGGATAGTTCCTTTAAACAGGTTGGCTGCTATAGATAATTTTTTTAAACCTGATATTCCAGAAAGTACTGGTATTGTTCCTCCTAGTTTATTTGCTTGTAAGTTCAGGGTTTTTAAATTTGTGAGTTGCCCAATAGTTGTTGGAATATTTCCTTCAATAACATTCGATTGCAGGTTTAGGGTTTCCAGATAGGTTAAACCAGATAATTCTTCAGGAAGTGTTCCCGATAAATTATTTCCTGATAAACTTATTGATACAACATGACCTTCTTTTGTGCCTACACCATACCAACTTACTTCATGAAGCTTGTTTTGTGAAGTATCCCATTTTTGAGTCCATTGTGCTCCATTAGTACTAGCATAGAATTTTTTTAGAATTTCAAATTCTTCCTCTGCCAATGGTTTTCCAAAAGTCACTTTATTATAGTTGATCGTTGTTCCCTGAGCAGTTCCGTCGTTTTGTGTAATCGAAATTTTGTCGGTTAGTTTTATGCTTAGTAATGCTATATCCTTAAAGATTAAGTTGCCTTCTTTATTAGAATAATTCGATACTTTATTTACGCCATTGATGAAAAGCGTAAAATAATTTTTGTTGTTAATACTTCCTCCATCGGCGTTAAAAATAAAAGTGCTAAGTGTTGGCAGGTTTATCACCAATTCATTTGCACCTACTTCTATAGTTGGGACAGTAATGGTTTGATATGTAAAATCAACTGTTTTTAGTAAAGGCAAACTAGCTAATGCTTCGTCTGCATTTTCGATATTATTATAACTTAGAGTAAGTGTTTTAAATGCTTTTAATTTTCCCCATGAAGAAGGAATAATTCCTTTTAATTTGCAATATCTTAAATCTAAAGACTCTAGAGATTCCAGCTCAGAAAAGATTGCTAAATCAGTAGTGCTTAAATCTTTTGTATAGTTTCCTCCATACAAAGAAAGGTTTTTTAGGAATTTTAAATTCCCAAAAGAAGCTGGTATTGCTCCTGTAACGTTGCTATTATTGTTGAGGTTAATACCCGTAATATGTCCGTTTTGTATACTTACACCATACCAGGGACCTTCATGCAAATTATTTAGGCTAGTGTCCCATTTATTAGTCCATTTACTGCCTCCCATTGCATTATAAAAATCTACCAAAGCTTGATATTCTACATCTGGAATCTTAGGCTGATCTACTTTTACATTAATGAAATAAATGTTACTATAATAAGCTGCACCCGAAGCTCCATCATATTGCTGACGCAGATATAGCTGATCTCCTGTTTTCAGTGTTGCGAGATAAGTTGCAGGAATGGTTAAGCTAGCATCTTGTGCCACGGTTAGGTTAGTTCCTACCTGAGTACCACGCATGTATACTATGAATTGTCTTTTTGCCGAAAAATCATTAATAGGTCTGTTATAAAGAACGGTATTAGGTAAATTACTAATCTTTACATCGGTTCCTTCGTACAGAAAGTTTTCTATACTAAGAGTTTGTGAGTTTAATTCCAGAGCTACAGAAGTTTTTAATAATCCCTGAATAGTCCCCACTTTATTGCTAGAAAGATCTAAAGATGTTAATGCATTTAAGTTTTCTAATTCTTTTATAAGAACTTCTATCTGATTGCTATTTAGGTTTATAGTTGTTAAATTGGCAAGAGAACCTATTGATGTAGGGATAGTTTTTAGCTGATTAACTGATAAATCCATTGTAACAAGACTTGTCATTGCGCCCAAATCTTCTGGCAATCCTGTAATTGCATTGTTACTTAAATACAATGATTTTAGTTTCTTAAGCTTGCTCCATGAAGCAGGTATGTCTCCTTTTAATTTGCTATATCTTAAGTCTAAAGTTTCTAGAGATTCTAACTCAGATAAAACACTTAAATCGGTAGTGCTTAAATCTTTGGGGTAACTTCCTCCATAAAGAGAAAGATTTTTCAGGAATTTTAAATTTCCAAAAGAAGCAGGAATTGATCCCGCAACGTAATTGTTATTATTAAGGTTAAGACCTGTTATATGTCCGTTTTCGATACTCACACCGTACCATGCTCCTTCATGAAGGTTGTTCTGGCTAGTGTCCCATTTATTGGTCCATTTATTGCCGCCCATTACGGTATAAAAATCTACCAAAGCTTCGTATTCGGCATCGGGTATTTTTGACTGATTAACCTTTACATTAGTAAAAAAGATGTTGGTATAATATGCTGCACTTAGTGTTCCGTCGTATTGCTGACGCAGGTATAATTGATCTCCGGTTTTTAGTGTAGCGAGATAGCTTACAGGAATCGTCAGGCTGGCATCTGGCGCCATAGTTAAATTTGCTCCTACCTGACTACCGCGTATGTAAACGCCAATTTGTCTTCGACCTGAGAAATCATTTTTAGATTTATTGTAAGTAACTACATTCGGGAAATTATCCACTTTTACATCGGTTCCTTCGTACAAGAAATTCTCTATGTTTACGGTTTGTGAATTTAGCTCGAGGCTTACGGTACTTTTTAGCAACGCTACAATATTGGATATTTTATTGCTTGAAAGATCTAGTGTTTTTAACGCATTCAGATTTTCGAATTCTTTTATAAGTACTTCTATTTGGTTACTTGCCAGGTTTAAGGTTACAAGATTTAAGAGATTACCTATCGATACTGGGATAGCTTTTATCTGGTTGGATGATAAGTCTATTGTTACCAGACTTTCCATTGTGCCAAACTCTTCTGGCAATCCTGTAATTGCATTGTAACTTAAATACAATGATTTTAGTTTTTTTAATTTGCCCCATGAAGCAGGAATATCTCCTTTTAATTTTGAATATCTTAAATCTAAAGTTTCCAGAAATTCAAAGTCAGATAAGATTCCTAAATCGGTTGTGCTTAAATCTTTGGTATAACTTCCTCCATAAAGAGAAAGACTTTTTAGATATTTTAAATTTTTAAAAGAAGCTGGTATTGCTCCCGCAACATTACTATTATTATTAAGGTTAAGGCTTGTAATATGTCCGTTTTCGATACCCACACCATACCATGCACCTTCGTGAAGATTGTTCTGAGTTATATCCCATTTATTATTCCATTGTGTTCCGCCCATAGTATTATAAAAATCTACTAAAGCCTGATATTCTAAATCGGGTATTTGTGGTTGGTCAACTTTTACATTAGTAAAAAAGATGTTGGTATAATAAGCCGCACTAAGCGTTCCATCATATTGTATGCGCAGATATACCTGATCGCCAGTTTTTAAGGTTGCCAGATAACTTGCCGGAATAGTTAGGCTTGCATCTTCTGCCATTGCAATATTTGCTCCTACCTGACTGCCTCGTATGTAAACACCAATTTGTCTTCTGCCCGAAAAATCATTTTTAGATTTATTATAGGTAACTATATTCGGTATGTTATCGATTTTTACATCGGTACCACTGTACAAAAAGTTCTCCAGGCTTATAGATTGAGAATTTAGCTCTAAGCTTACCGTACTTTTTAGCAAGGCTACAATATTCGAAATTTTGTTGCTTGAAAGATCTAACGTTTTTAAAGCGTTTAAACCTTCAAATTCTTTTATAAGTACTTCTATCTGATTACTGGCTAAGTTTAGCGTTACTAAATAAGAGAGATTACCTATAGAAACAGGAATTGTTTTTATCAGGTTGGAAGATAAATCCAGGGTTACCAGATTTTCTATTTCTCCTAGTTCATCTGGTAATCCAGTAATTGTATTGTTGCTTAAATACAATGTTTTTAATTTTTTTAGTTTACTCCATGAAGCTGGGATATTCCCTTTTAGCTTGGTATATCTTAGATCAAGAGTTTCTAGAGATTCCAGTTCTGATAGAGAACTCAAATCTGTAGTATTTAAATCTTTGCCGTAGTTTCCTCCATATAGAGAAAAGCTTTTTAGATATTTTAAGTTTCCAAAAGAAGCCGGTATTGCTCCCGATATATTGTTGGTATTGTTGAGGTTAATTCCCGTTACATGTCCGTTTTCTATACTTAGACCATTCCATGCACCTTCATTAAGGTTGTTTTCGTTAATGTCCCATTTATTATTCCATTTGCTACCATTCATGGCATTGTAAAAATCGACCAATGCCTGATATTCTATATTTGGTATTCCGGGTTGGTTTACTTTTACAGTAGTGAAATAAATATTACTGTAATATGCCGCTCCAGAAGTTCCATCATATTGCTGACGCAGATATACCTCATCTCCATTTTTTAATGTAGCCAGATAAGCCGACGGAATCGTAAGACTGCCATCTTCGGCAACGGTTATATTTGTTCCTACCTGACTTCCGCGGACATAGATTCCTATTGGTCTTCTGGCCGAAAAATCATTTTTGGTTCTGTTGTAAAGAACAACTTTTGGGAGATTGCTAATTTTTAAATCAACTCCCTCATATTGCAATTTATCAATGCTAAGAGTTTGGGAATTTAATTCTAAGCTAACGGTGCTTTTTAATAAAGCGTCGATAGTTGATACTTTATTGCTGGCTAGATTTACTGTTTTTAAGGCAGTAAGGTTTTCTAATTCTTTTGTTAAGACACTTATTTGGTTGGTAGATAATTCTAAAGTTATTAAGCTTTCCATCTCTCCAATTTCTTTGGGTAAAGAAGTGATGGCGTTGTTGCTTAGATATAAGGTTTTTAATTTTTTTAGCTTATTCCATGAAGCAGGAATGCTACCTTTTATGTTACAATTTCTTAGGTCGAGAGTTTCTAGCGCTTCTAATTCTGATAGAACTCCCAAATCGGTTGTGCTTAAGTCTTTGCTGTAACTTGCGCCGTAAAGGGAAAGGCTTTTTAAGAATTTTAAATTCCCAAAAGATACTGGGATTTTTCCAACAATGTTACTTGTATTGTTGAGGTTAATTGCTGTTACGTGTCCGTTTTCTACGGTTACACCATACCAGGCAACTTCGTGAAGATTATTTTCTTTGGTATTCCATTTATTATTCCAGTTAGACTCACCGGTAGCTTTGTAAAAATCGACCAAAGCTTGGTATTCTGTATCAGGAATTGGAATGTTTGTTGGGGTTTGGAATGCAAAAATTGGGAAACTAATAAGGAGAAATATTAGTCTAATGAGTAGTTTTTTTTCCATAACTCAAGGGTTTAAAGGTCAGTTGATTGGCGTTATTTTTAGTCGTTAGGTAATAATTGCCAAAAGTAGGAAAAATATCTATGTAAAAAATTGACTAAATTATTTATTTAAGAAAATACGTGTGATATTCTTATTTGTTAGTTCAAAAAATAAGAATTTGATAAGAATATTTAGCTTGAATCCGAGTAAATACAAGGAGGGAGAGAGGAGGTTGTTTCTGAAAAAGATTTTAATTTTTTTTACGAATTAAAAAGATTTTATTACTAAATTTATTTTTACAAACGATTACATAAAAAACAATAGTAACAAAGTTGTATTTAATTTAAACCGATAAAACTATGAAAGTACAATATCAAGGAGAACATAATGGGAAACCGACAACATTCGAAATAAGAATAATTGGTAATAATCTTTCTAAATCTAGTTCTAATTATCAAATCGATTTATTGGTAGGAGATAATAAACTGCCTATAACTTCATCAATGATACATCAGAGTTTATCTAATTGTTTAAAAGATATTTACTTATTCCGCAAAGCAAATAATATAAAGTTTGATCCCAATTCTGAAAAAGTATTGCCAAACTTAGTACCATACGATTTAGTATTGTACAACTATAATAAGTACGCCTTGTTTATGGCTTAGGAGGAAGATACTTTTTAAAGGCACAAAGGGTTTTTTTAAGGGACTAAGGTTCTGAGAGACAAAGGCACAAAGGTTTTTTTAAAGGTACTAAGGTTCTGAGAGACAAAGGTTCAAAGGTTTTTCAGTTTGTCTGTAAAAGGATCTGAGGTTTGGATGAAGCCTTATTTTATATAATAAAAACGTAATATTGTCATTCTGAGCGTCCCGAAGCTTCGGGAGAAGAATCATAATATTGCGTTTTTTTATATTCAGTCCAAACCTTAGTACCTCAGTATCTTTGTGCCTTTGAACCTTTTTTCAAAACCTTTTTTAAACCCTTTGAACCTTCTAAGTAAACTAAGAAAACAATAACAATTATTTCGAGTATAAAATAAATTAAACCTAAAGGGGTTAGTTTATGGAAATAGTAAATTATAAGTCCCGTTGTAAGGCAACAATATAAAGCATTAGCAATTATGATTATATTTAGATAAAAACGCCATTTGTTAGAAACAAACAAATAACAACACAAAGAGTATATTGCGAAAATAAACGCTATGACCGATAAAATATAAAGTGTTTTTTGAGGCATTCCGAAACTATCTTGAAATCTTACCAAGACAAATCCCAATAAGAAAGCAGTTAAAAATGCACCAATACTATCCAAAAGGAATATATTTTTTGGGTTAGAGATAAGTTTGGATATTTTTTTCATTTTTAGGTTTTTTTAAAGGCACAAAGGTTCAAAGGTTTTTCAGTTTGTCTGTAAAAGGATCTGAGGTTTGGATGAAGCCTTATTTTATATAACAAAAACGTAATATTGTCATTCTGAGCGTCCCGAAGCTTCGGGAGAAGAACACATAAGTAGCTCGACAATCAAAGCCAAATATTATTTTAAAGTTTTAATTCAAGGAGACAAGGAACTTGATTTCATGTGCCAAAGAACTCTAATTTATTAAATTCTATTCAATTTTATCATAGCCCACGGTTTCAACCGTGTGATACAGATTGCGATAATTCATTGCGTTCCAACGGTTGAAACCGTTGGCTATGTTTATAGCATGTTATTTGTGGCTCGAATCCGTTGTCGAGCTATTAGTTTGATTTATATTATCTGAGTTTTCCTTGCATCAAATGACAAAATTGCATTTTATGTTCAATCCAAACCTTAGTACCTCAGTATCTTTGTGCCTTTGAACCTTTTTTCAAAGCCTTTTTCAAAACCTTTCTACACACAAACTGAGAAACCTTTGAACCTTTGTGCCTTTAAAAAAGAACCTTAGTTCTTTTCCTTAGAAATCTCCTCAACAATTCTTTTATTAATATCAATCTTGGCGCCTGTAAATACAAAAATGGTTGTTTTGTATTCTCGGGCATTTTTATTTGTGATAGAATCGGCTATTATAGCAGTCTGAAAGTATGGACCAGTTTCTGCCATTTCATCATCATTTTCATGGTATTCCTTAACTCGTATTAAGTTCTTGTATTGTTTATCAAGATTAAACCAGTTAATATAATCGGCATTAAAAGAGACGGCTTTTATTCCTTGTTTGGTATAATAATTAATTGCTCCAGCCTGTCCATAATTGTCACAAAGAACCAGGGTTTTCTTTTTCTCAGGATTTGGAATAGTTGCATAAACCGAATCGGTTTTGCGGGCAAGTTCTTTCCAACCAAGCATATCGGCGTAATCCTGAGGTAAATTATGGTCTTTGCCATCTTCCCATTTTAGCATACCTAGTTTTTTATAATTTTCGGGATGCTTTATGATGTATTCAGGGCTTTTATTAGGAAAAGACAAATTGTACATAGGAATAAACAACAACAACGGAATGGCTATGAATACAGGTTGTAAATAACGTTTCTTACCCGAGTTTAAAATTTGTGAAAGATAAACAGCGCCAAAAGCAATGTAAATAGGATACAGTCCAATTGCGTAATAAGCTTTGGCTTTAAAGTATAGAAAAACGATTATTGTAAAGATAAGTGAGCTGAAAAAGAATCTATATTTCTCGAAAGGTTTATAAAATAATAGCGCATATAAAGCCGAGAGAATTACAAGAGAAGAGCCTATAAAATAAAGGAATTGCTTTTTTAAAAATTCTACGCGATCCATATTTACCAATTGTGTTTCGGCAAGCTCTTTCATGTGGTGAACAACCGGAAAATGGTTGTTGTATTGCCATAAAAGATTTGGAATAATTAATAGTAAACCTAAAAGTAAGGCGATATAGAGTTTTTTTTCTGTAAATATTTTTCGTTGTTTAGATAGTATTAAGGCAGGAAGTAAACCTATAAGCAGGAAAAGAATATTGTATTTGTTGAGGAATCCAAAGGCAAATGCAATTGCTCCTATATAAAGCCATTTAGGTTTTTCGGTTGTAACGTATTGTATTAGGATATAATAAAATCCTGTCCAACATAATACATCTAAGGAGTTGGGCTGATAAAGAATGTTTATTCGCAGTAATGACGAAAATATAATACAAGTTGCACCGAGAATTAAAGCGTATAGATTTCCGTTGAGCTTTTCGATAGTTTTCCAGACGATTAAAAGTGTTAAAACACCAAAAAGAGCTGGGAAGAATTTTACCCAGAAAACAGAATTTCCGAGTAACAGGATGATATAAGAAATCCAGGATGTTACAGGAGGAACCGATAAATATCCCCAAGCGAGATGATTTGCCTGGTCGAGATGTAGGTATTCATCACGTTGCAAATCATATTCCGGACTTATTAATATGTATTGTAAAGCAAACTTTAAAATAATAAATCCAAGTAAGATTATGGTTTTCTTAGTCATGGGGCTCGTGGTCTAAATAGCTAAAATGGTTTGTATTAATTCTTTAGCTAATATATAATTTATTTTAATTTTAGACCAAGATGAAAATACGAGAACTTATAAAGTTCTAGATTCTCTAAAATTTTTTTTATTTATGCATTTTGTTTTAATTCGTATTCGATATGGTTGTCTTCCAGATCACCAATTTTAATGAAGTTAAGACGCTCAAGAAGTTTTATTGCATTTTGGTTTTCCTGAGATGTTTCGGCCCAAATGCGGTTTAATCCTATATGATTACTTCCAAATTCTATGGCCAGAGTCATTGCCAAAGTCATAAAACCTTGTCCACGATATTGAGGCAATAAAACACAACCAAGTTCTCCAGCTCCAATGTCTAGTCCGCGATAGTAGCCACAAGTTCCAACAATTTTATTGGTTGTATTATCTGCAATTCCCCAATGTATAGAGTTGCCATCAGTATAATCTTTATCGATTTTAGCTTGCATTTCTGCTGCTTGCTCTAGTGTTTTTGCTTGAACTGCATCATAATACGAAATTTCTATAATGTCGTTAAGATCAGAGGGTAGTATTTGGCGCAAAGAGATTTTATCGCCAATAACTTTTGGAAAACTATTGTAAGGAGGTAATTTCATTTTACAATTTTTTATTGTTTGGTTTAGCTAATATATAATTTATTTTGAGGTAAACTTAAATAGGAAAGCTGTAAAATGCAAAAGCTTCGGATTTCTCCGAAGCTTTGTTTATGATATAAGATGATTATGTATTGTATTTAATGTGTAGCGTTTATTCTAATTGTTGCCTTTAGTAACGCTAATCCTTTAACGTTTTTAAAGTGAATATCTTTAGCTTGATGCTGAGGATTTTCGCTTACTAATTGTATCCAATCTTCACCTTTATCCGATTTTTGGACTTTTTTAATCATAACAAATTCTTCAGAATCATCAGTTATTAAAGAAACCAAATACATTTCGCCCCAAAAAATATTCTCTGGAATGTTATTTACTTTTTTGTACACAATAATATCTCCGCTTTTTAAAAGAGGATACATACTATCACCATTTACATAAATAGCACCATCGCATTTTGGTAAACCAGGAATCGAAATAAAATCTATTGGGTCTTGGTTAGCATCTTTAAACAAAGAAACAATTCCAGCAGAATCCTGGATATCGTATAATGGTACTTTGTTTTGTGCAGTTTTATTATAAACAGGATTTGGTTCCTGAAGTAAATTATTTCCTAAATCGGACTCGTCTTCAAAACCAACGGGCTTTAATATCATGTTTCCTCTTCCCATTAAAAGCCATTCGGCACTAATATCTGGATAGACATTGAGTATATGCTCTATTTTTGATACACCAATATCTCTAACCTTATCTAAAAAACCATTAGAAAGACCAGTTTCGATGTAGAATTTTCTTTTGTTAATTCCTTTATATTTAATAAGTTGTAGGATTCTGTCGATAATCATTGTATATATTTATAGATTATTTACTCAATTTATTATAATATGTAGGATATACTCTATATATTTGTAACATTATAAGAAAAAGATTAACTAAAAGACAAACGTACAAAAAAAAAGAAGAAGTATGCTTATGACTCACGTATCATTAGCAGCTTGTACAAGAAATGAGGCGAAAGTCTTTAGTATTCAGTAGTGTTTAGGTGGTTATAAGGGCAAGATTAGTAGCTACAAAATAGGAGATGTTTTAACAAGTAAAAGTAAATTATGGATTATCCGATTAAAATAGCACAAAGTAATCCCCATCGTGAGCGATTGGAAAAAGTAATTAAAGATTTGCTTCATTTTATCGAAGCAGGAGCCGTTTATGTATCCTATAGTGCTAGCAATAATGTAATTATTATAACATTTGTCCTGAAAGAAAATTGTAGTCAGGACGGAGATGCATTAAATGAAACAACACATAAATTCATAAAATTATATCCTGATTTTGTTTTTAAATTCATTAATTCTAATTGGGTAGATTATGGATTTAAAAAAGGAAAACTGTTTTTTATACAACATTGTACCTTTAAAGAATTGGTTTATTTTGAGCCAGATTCTAAAGTATTCTATCCACGTACAGACACTTCTAAACAATTGTCTAAAAGAGCCAAAAAACGATTTGATATAGACATTGAAGCTGCGGTAGTAATTTTTCGTAATGTCTCTATTTATACCAGAAATAATAAGCGGGTAGAAGCAGCCTTTGCATTGCACCAAACCTTGCGTTATATTTATATCTGTGCTTCAGAGTTTCTTATGCCAGAATTTATTAGTTCTACGTGTTTATTAATGCATTATGATTATATAATAGATTTTGCTCCTACATTTAAAACCATACTTAATAAAGAAAACCAAGAAGATAAAGAGATTTTGGTAATGCTTAATTCCGCTTACAATAGCATACAGCAAAACCGTGATATGGTCGATATTGATGCTGCATTAATTGATAAAGCCAAAGGGAAAATCGAATTAATGCAGAGAGAAATTAACAGACTCTTTATTGAATACGTAAAATCGTGTAAACAAAAAGTTAGAGAACTGAATAATCAATCTTTTTTAGGGAAATCGATTTTTAATGGAAGAATCCAGCCTAATTATATTATGGATGAGGCATTCTCCCAGATAAGTGCTGTAATTGTAGAATCCCTTAAAACAAGATCAATATATTGTTTTGGATATACAACAAATCATAAACAGGAATTAATAGATAAAAACAAGAATTATAGTAATGAACTTCCTGATTATCATTTTTATTTGTTGGTTCTTAACCTGGAACATATAGAGAATGCGATAGAGTTGCTGCAAACTCAGATTACGGAGAAATTTGGGAATAAGTATAAAGTAACCATCCTTAATCATAGTGCTAGTTACTTGCGTAAGAAAAGCCAAAACAAGAAATATTTCTTAGATACTATTATAGCAAACGGACTCTTGATTTATAATAATCCTTTATATCTTGTTTATTCTAATGTTTTTGAGGTGGAAAGAGATACAGATTTTTCAAAGAAATATTTTGAAAACCGTATGTTGCTTGCTCAACAGTTCCTTAGCCTTGCTCAAAATTGTTTTATAGAAGATTCGACTTTTATAAAAAATATACTCCATCATAAAGCTGTTGAACAAATAGCAGGAGGACTCATTTACTTGTTTCTGGGATATCACTCGGGTAAGTTTTCTATGAATTATTTATTTTCTTTATTGAATTACATAGAAGAAATTGAGTTTCCTTTTGATTTTACTGATGAAAAAGAAACAGCAATCCATCAGCTGATGATTGCAAATTCTGAAATGTCAGGATCTAAAGATGTGCAAAGTGTAACTATCGAAGATGGAAATATTCTAGAAGAAAAGTGTATTAAATTCTTTATGATGGCAAAAGAAATAGCCGAAAAAGAATTTGAAAGACTAGAGAATCGTTCGGATTTGTCAACGTAACGCTAGGCGAAATTTTTTATGCATTGAAATTAATTGTAGCAACAAGTATCATTGGTTTATGAGATTTTTTTGGTTTAACCAATAAAAAAAACAATTACTCGTTTACTGCCAATGTATCTTCTAAATTAATTACTTTGTATAAAATTTAAAGTCAAATGAATAAAATTTACTACCATATTCTTTTTTGGGTATTTATCTTTTTATACGTATTTGATTATATAGCCTCTTTTTACAATTTCAAAGAAAGTGTTTTGTACTCTTCTCTTGAAGTTATATTTTTTGGTATAGAATTTTATATTAATCTATTTGTTTTGCTTCCGTTTGTTTTAAACAAAAAAGGGAAAATAGCCTATATCGCATCACTAGTTGTCTTATTAAGTCTTAGTTTCTCTATTTATTATTCTACGGGTTTAAATGTTATTTTGTACGATGATGATTTGCTAAAGTCTTTTACTTCATTTCTTTTAAACCATTCGCTTTATATTTTTATCTCCTATATTGTTTGGGTTTTTAATAAATATTTTACCGAGAAACAGTTGCGATTACAATTAGAAAACGAAAAATTACAAACGGAAATGATGCTGCTAAAATCTCAAATTAGCCCACATTTTCTTTTTAATGCCCTCAATAATATTTACGCATTAACTGTAATAAAAAGTGATAATGCACCCAAAATGCTAGCTACTCTGGCAGATATACTTCGTTATTTTCTTTACGAAGGCAGCAAAAAACAAACGTCCCTAACATCGGAAATTGAGATAATCAATAAGTATATTCAGATTCAAAAATACCGCCAGATAGAAGGAATGGATAATATTATTTTTAATGTATCCGATGACAATTCGGTAAAACAAGTGCCGCCATTGTTACTCATTACACTTATAGAAAATGCGTTTAAACACGGTGATATTATTGAAAGTAAAAATGGATTTGTTACAATAGATTTAAAAACGATTCAGAATAAGATTGAATTTACGATTGCAAATTCATTTCAGTTTAAATCAAATAATCAAGGAATTGGATTGCAGAATTTAGAATCTCAGCTTAAAAACTTGTTTGGGAATGAATATGAATTAAAAGTTGAAGACAGCAATTTGATATATAAAGTAAGCCTAAGCTTTTATGGAAACAAAGACAGTATATAAATGTTTAATCGTCGATGACGAAACGCTGGCCCGTATATTAATACGCACGCATTTGCTGCAAATTCCAGAACTCGAAGTTGTACACGAATGCTCATCGGCTCTTGAAGCAGACAAATACCTAAAAACGCATAAAGTCGATTTAGTTTTTTTAGATATTCAGATGCAGCATTTATCAGGAATAGATTTTTTAAAGTCATTACAAAATCCGCCAAAAGTGATTTTTACAACAGCTTATTCTGAATTTGCTTTGGATGGTTATGAACTAAACATTGTAGATTATTTATTAAAACCAATAACATTTGAGCGCTTTTATAAAGCAGCAACCAGAGCATTAGAATTATTGAATTTAGAGAATGATACCAAAGATGCTACCGAAGCTACTTTTGTAGATAAATCGATAGTTATAAAATCCAGCCATCAGCATATTAAAATTCTCTTGACAGATATTTTATACATAGAAGGGCTTCATAAATATGTAAAAATTGTTACGGAGAAAAAAAATTACACAACCTTAATTGCTCTGTCAACAATGGAAGAAGAACTTTCGAACCAGACTTTTTATCGTTGCCATCGTTCCTTTATTGTCAACCTCAACAAGGTAGAATTAATAGATGGTAATCTGGCCATTATTGGCACTCATAAAGTGCCGATTAGTAAATTAAACAAACAAGAATTTCTAGCCAAATTAGGTAAGAGAATTGGTTAAGAAATAAGCAAAACAAACTTTCTGTACCCAAAACAATCCATTTGGGAGAAAAAAAATAATTAGGGGTTTAATAAGTATTCTATTTGTCGAATAATTATTAAACCCCTTCTCGTATTAGTCAATAGTTTTTGCCTAAAATAAAAGAGGAATTATAGTTATACCAAAGAGTATAAATAATTTAAAAAACAAAAAAAATGAACAATAAAGCAATCTTAACTATGACTTTTGCAATTTTAATTTCGGCTTGCGATAGTGCAGATCTTGATGCGACAACATCTAAACCAGATCCAACTAAGCCACTTACTTCTGTTCTTTATACGATGCCAGAAGAATCTTCGACTCATGAAGGAACGTGGTTACAATGGCCACATCAATATGAGTACGGAGTAAGTTATAGAAATAGTTTGGATGCAACATGGGTTGCGATGACCAAAGCATTAGAGTCTACAGAAAAAGTTCATATTATAGCGTATGATACAACAGAAAAAACAAGAATAGAAAAACTTTTGGCAACAGCCGGAATACCACTAACGAATATTAATTTTAAAATACATCAAACAAATGATGTTTGGGTTAGGGATAACGGTCCTATTTTTGCCAAAAGCCAATCAGGTCAGGTAGTACTTCAGGACTGGGGATTTAATGGTTGGGGAGAAAAATTTGGTTATGAAAAATGTGACGCAATCCCATCTTTTATAGCATCAGAAATTGGTATGACAGCAATAAAAGTTCCTATGGTAAACGAAGGCGGAGCTGTAGAACTAGATGGTAATGGCGTATTAATGGCTACTAAAAGTGCTGTTTTGAGTCAGAAAAACAGATCTACCAGAAATTACGGTATGACACAAGCTCAGGCAGAAGCTAATTTCACAAAGTATTATGGTGCAACAAAATTTATTTGGTTAGAAGGAGGTTTTAGTAAATATGATGTAACCGATATGCATATTGATGGAATTGCAAAGTTTGTTCCTGGTAATAAATTGGTAACGATGAGTAATGATGATTTGCTGGATTGGGGATTAAAACAAAGTGATATCGATTTATTGTATAATGCCTCTAACAAAAATAATCAGGCATATACCAAAGTTTATTTGCCATTATCTCAAAATGATGTAGTAACTACAAACGGAACCAATTTAGGCTATAAAGGATGTTACATAAATTTTTATATTGCCAACGGAAAAGTATTAGTGCCAAATTATAATGATCCTAACGATGCTGTAGCAAATGGTATTATTGCAGGTTTGTTTCCGGGAAGAAAAGTTATAGGAATCGATGTTCGAAATTTATACAAAAATGGAGGAATGGTGCATTGTGTAACACAGCAACAACCGAAATAATAAAAAAGAATTAAAAATACCACGAGTGCTTCATTATAAGGAGAAAGCTCAAAACCTCTTCAAATGTTTTATTTTGGAGAGGTTTTTTATTTAAATTTAATTTATATCAGTGTAAAGATGTTCTTCTTAACTTAATGATATTTTATTCAGGTAGAGTGTTTTTTAATTCATTCAAAAAAGTATTTTGCATATATTTGAAATATGGATATAAATAACAAAAACATAGCTACAAGGCGAGCCACAAATACTGATTTGCCTAAACTTTCAGAATTTTTGCAACATCTTGTTAATGCAGAACGTCCGTTTGACCCGACATTAAAAGAGGGCGAAATATTCTATTATGATATACAAGAACTTATATTAGATGAGGTTACAGAAGTTCTGGTTGTCGAAAACGATAATCAAATTATCGGATGCGGATATGCGCAAATCCGATCGGCAAAAGATTTCCAGAAACATGAATTATTCGGTTATATAGGTTTCATGTTTGTGAGCCCCGAATTTAGAAGAAAAGGTGTTAGTAATCTAATACTTAACGACCTTAAAAAATGGGTTTTATCTCAAGAAATAACAGAGGTAAGACTCGAAGTATATTATGAGAATGAATCGGCAGTTAAAGCATATGAAAAAGCGGGCTTTAAAAATATAACTACAACAATGCGCTGTGTTATTGGCTAAAGGTTTATAATTATATAAATACATAAAAATTAATAGAATAATAAAGGATTCTTTTAATTTTTATGTATTTATATAATGCTTATTTAATCGATGGTTATGCTTCTTTTATGCGAGGAAGTACAAGATGATTCTGAACCTTTTTTAACTGTTACATCAGCTTTTACTTCAAAAGTTCCAGAAGTACTATAGACATGTGAAATCGTATTGCTACTTACAGTTTCACTAGTACCATCTCCCAAAGTCCATGTTACAGCATCGAGAGTGTACTGTCCTGTATATTCAATTTCGTAATTAACTTTTTTCGGATTAGTTTCGTCTGAATTGTGTTTTAATTTAACATATATAGATTCTGAAATACAATCAATCCCTTTCTCGATATCAGATTTGCTACAAGAAAAAGTAGAAGTATTGAAGAGGTAATAAGTAGAATGGAGATTTTATTTTTTATACCTTTTTTTAATCTGTTAGTTGCAAGTATAAATAGCGTGTCATACAAAAGTAGCTCTTTTTAAATTTTCTTTTTTCCAAAAGTGTTTCTTAATTATAAACCGAAAAAATGTTTTCATTTTTCACATTTTTTATGTCTTTTAGAATTCTAATTAAATACCGATAACTAGGTAATCTGATTTATCATTTTTAACTTTTCGGATAACCTTTATTATAAACAATAGAAAAGTTGAGACCCATTTGCTTTGTATTCTTTTTCAGACACCTTTATGATTAATGGAGAAATTTATTTTAGAAACTAAATCTGAAATAATAAGTCTTTAATTAATTGATAGTTAGTGTTTTGTTTTTTTAAGAGAGTAGGAGATTGAGCCCTTTAAATAAACGAGATTATATTTTTTAAAGCTTACTATTTTTATCGAGTCTAAATTAAGTTATATTTGCAACTTTTAATCACCTTTCTGTTATATATCATATAACTGCATTACAAATTAACTACAATGACTTATTGTAATAGTCTCCCGCCAATATTTTCTAAAAGCATTATTCTGTTAGTATTCATCTTATTTTCTAACCTTGGTTTTACACAAAATATAAATAAGTTAAATATTCAGATTACCGTTAAAGATGCCGAAAGTAAATTGCCTATAAAAGGGGCTTTGCTAACTGTAGAAGGATCGTCTCAGAAATATGAAGCACAATCAGACGATTTTGGAAGCATTGTTCTGAATGCTATTGTAAGCGGTAGTTACAAAATAAAGCTATCACATTCAGGTTACGAAACCATCGAAAAAAAGCTATGGTTTACAACCAATCAAAGTTTGTCTTTAGAGTTAAAACCTGCAAGTATTGAGTTAAACGAAGTAGTTATAACAGCTACAGAGTCTCGAGGAATGACAAGTACCTCTATTATTGATAAAAGAGCCATGCAGCATTTGCAGCCTTCGAGTTTTACCGATTTATTAGAACTATTACCAGGCGGACGCTCAAAAGATCCTGTGTTTAATGCATCCAATCACATTAAATTAAGAGAAGTAGGCATAGCCGATTCTAATTATGATATTTCCTCTCTTGGAACTGCTTTTGTAATCGACGGAATTCCTCTTAATACCGATGCTAACTTACAATATTCAACTGGACCAAGAATGACTATTACTCCGGGTTCCGGATATGCAAATACACGCAGAAACACAACATCAAAAGGAGTAGACATGCGTTCTATATCTACAGATCAAATTGAGAAAGTCGAAATTATAAGAGGTATTCCATCTGTAGAATATGGAGATTTAACTAGCGGACTTATTAAAATTAAACGAAAAAGAGGACGCAGTAATTGGGAATCTCGTTTTAAAGCAGATGAATTTAGTAAGCTGTATTATGTAGGGAAAGGGTTTGAATCTGAAGAGAAACGATTTGTATTAAATGTTGGACTTGATTACCTGGATGCAAAATCAGATCCTCGTAATAGTTTCGAAAACTACAAAAGAATCACAGCATCTATACGAGCGCAAAAAACATGGGAGGATGATTCTTATCTGCTTCAATGGGATTCTAGTTTAGATTATAGCGGTTCGATGGATAATGAGAGAGCAGACCCAAATGTTGGTTACGCAAAAATTGATAGATATAGTTCTGATTATAATAGATTTTCTATAGCTAACTCTTTTGATTTAGACTTTAAAACATCACGATTTTTAAAATCGATTCATGTAGCTACATCACTTAGTCGGCAATATGATAAAATCGAACAAACCAAATGGGTACAAGTATCAAATGCTACTGCGATACCTAATAATACAGAACAAGGAGAATCCGACGGTATTTTTTTAACGCCTCAATACGCCTCAGATCTTCTGGTTGATGGTAAACCATTTGATGCTTTTTTAAAAGCAATGGGAGATTTTGAAGTTCGTTTATTTGGAATAACACATGCTTTAAAAGCAGGTTCGGAGTGGACATATTCTAAAAATAACGGAAAAGGTCAGGTTTACGATACCACACATCCGCCATCTCCAGAAATGACAACACGCCCCAGATCATATAAAGATATTCCTGCTAGTACGGATATTGCTTTTTTTGCCGAAGATGCTATTACAATTCCTTTAGGAAAACATCAATTAAACCTTGCGGGTGGTATTCGAGCCATGTCATTATTAAATGTACCATCGGCTTATGCTATACACGGAAAATATTATTTTGATCCCCGAATTAATGCACAATGGGTACTTCCGTCTTTCCAGTTAGGCAAGCATGCATTAAAAACGGAACTTACAGTAGGAGCAGGGCAATATACTAAGTTCCCAACATTGGCACAGCTTTATCCTGATTATGTATATAATGATTTGGTGCAGCTTAACTATTATCATAATACTCCCGAATACCGAAGAATTAATTTAATGACCTATAAAACGTCTGCAATAAATTACGATTTAACGCCGGCAATAAATAAAAAATGGGAGGTTCGCACAGATTTCTCTTATGATAATAACCGATTCTCTGTTACTTTTTTTAATGAACGTTTAGATTCCGGATTCAGAAGTGGGTCACGATATCATGCGCTTTCTTATAAAAAATACGATAGTAGTTCTATAGATCCTTCAGCACTAACATCGCAACCAGATCTTGCCCAAATGAGTTTTGTAATGGATACTTTATTAACCACTTACAACATTACTAACAACGGAAGTAAACTACTAAAAAGCGGTGTTGAATTTCAGCTATCGTCTAAACGTTTTAAGTCTATAAATACACGATTTACATTAAATGGTGCTTGGTTTAAAACAACGTATACTAATAGTAATCCTGTGTATAAAAGTGGGCAAAAAGATATCATTATTAATGGCAAACGACTTCCGTATTTAGGTCTTTACCAGTGGGATGATGGTTCTATAAAACAACAATTAAATACAAACTTAATTGTCGATACTTATATCCCTTCACTTGGTTTAGAGTTCTCAAGTTCCTTTCAATTTATGTGGTTTAGAAGCAATCAATCTACACCTATGAACGGAACACCAATTGCTTATATAAATCCTTCGGGAGAACAATATCCTTATCTCGAAGAAGATAAATCAGATCCTATTTTGCAATGGCTGGATATAAAATATAACGACGATTTATTTGAGAAAAGAACAATTCCAATGTCAATGAATATGAATTTGAAAATCTCTAAAGATTTTTATAAAAAAATCAGAATATCAATGTTCGTTAACCGACTCTTTAGTTACTATCAAAACTACGAAATCAATGGGCAGAACATAGAACAAAGAGGGCTCACTTCTCCTTATTTCGGGATGGAATTAAACTTGAATTTATAACCTTTAATATTAAATAAATACCTCAATTATGAAAATTAAACTATTACCCATTTATCTCACAATGGCCATAATGGCTTTACTACAATCTTGCTCAAAAGATGACGATAATTATAGTAGCAAACAAACCGCTATAACCTTAAAACTTGTTAACCCAGAAGATTTAAATAATGTTGTACTTTCTAATCTTTCGGTATCTTTTAAAGAACTTAATACAGGTAAAATAACAGAGAGTAAGTCATTTGTAAATAATGATCTTTCTATCGAATTAAGTGAAGGATCTTACGAAATTACTATCAACGGAAAAATCCAATATTCTGCGGGAGAAAGTACTGTTGAGGCAGCAGTAAGCGGTTACAAAGAATCGGTTGTTATTACAGGAAAAACAGCGCTGGTTTCTTTAAACCTTTTCCTAAAAACAAGCCAATCAGATTTTATTATCGAAGAAGTGTTTTTTACAGGAACGCGAACTGCCGAAGGAAAACAATATCTAGGAGACAAATACTTTAAAATTTACAACAATACAGATAAAGTATTATACGCAGATGGATTAATGATTGCTCAATCGGAATTTATGACGGTAGAGAAACAGGCTTATACGCCAAATATCATGGCGAAATCTTTTGCAGCATCGGCAATTGCTATTGTTCCCGGAACAGGAACTACATATCCTATTGCTCCGGGAGGATTTTTTATTATTGCCGAAGATGCAATTAATCATAAAGAATACAACTCGGGTTCGATTGATTTAAGAACAGCTAATTTCGAATTTTATACAGAAGATGCAGACGATGTAGATAATCCTGCAGTTCCTAATATGGAGAATTTATTCTCATCGATGATTGTACATAACAGAGGATTCAAGAGCTTTGTTATTGCTCGTTTGCCAATAAATAAAGATTCTTACTTGGCAGATTACACGTACGACTATGAATATAACTTAGTAGTAGGAGGAGAAAGTTATCCTATGGGAGAGAGTGTTTACTCTATTCCTAATTCATGGATTGTAGATGCAGTTAATTTAAGTGTTGCGTCAGAATTTCAATGGATTGTTACCGATCCTTCATTGGATATGGGATGGACATACTGCGGAAAAGTCGATGCAGACCAAAGCCGTTACGGAAAAAGTGTTCGTCGTAAAGTGCTTTCAACGGACTCAAAAGGTAAAAAAGAATTGAAAGACACCAATAACTCTACATTAGATTTTAGCCCTGAGGTTAAACCATCTTTAATGAATTAATAATTTAATCATGAGTTTTCGTTCCATCTTTCTATTTATTATTTTTAGTTCAGCTATGCTACATGCACAGGATAGTACCTCGGTTCTTGTCCGTATTCATGAAGACTTAGCTCCCGAAAATAATTTTTCTAATGCATTTTATACAAACCCTGCAAATATGCAATATGCACGTCGCTATTCCTTATCAGAGTTTAGCGCCGGTTATAATACTACATCGCAGCAAACAAATATTCAACAATTAGGAAATGGCATTAGTGAGTTTCTTATTAACGCACAATCCTATTATAAGATTGATCCTAAAAATACGGTTTGGGGAAATGCAAACTATAAAAATGGTCAACGTAAAAATGTGCGTTGGAACGAAAGCTCAGATTATCAGGTAATATATCCTTATGTAACCGCCGATTCTATAGGAGGAGATCTTTCTTTTGAAGAATATTCTTTTAAAGGAGGTTATACTAAAGGATATCAAAAAATGACCTTGGGTATCGTTGCCGAATACCGTGCCTTGATGGAATACCGAGATATAGATCCCAGACCTAAAAATACAGTTTCGGATCTAAAAGTAGCACTTGGAATATCCCGAAACATAGGAAATCATTATGTGATTGGATCAGCTATTAATTTGCAAAAATACACGCAGTCAAATAATTTGAAATTCTTCAGTGAGTTAGGCGCACCCGCTGTGTATCATATGACAGGACTTGGAGTCTATAACAACCTACTTACAGGAAACAAACTGAGCTCTTATTATGATGGGAAAGGATATGGAGCAAATGTGCAATTATTTCCAAAAGACAGGAATGGGTTTGCTTTATCGATTGGATATAACCATTTTGATTATGAAAAAATAATGACCGAATTTCAAGACCTTATCGCATCTAGTATTCTAGAGAAACGTTATGATGGAGAAGTTTCTTATTTAAAAAAATCAGAAGAAAAGGCTTGGGGTACAAAAATCGGATTTTATTATATTGATCGGGCAGGAACCGAGAATATATTCGACAATCAGACTTCATCATCTTACGTAAAAATATCCGAAGCTACCAAATATACAAACCAGGTTACATCGGTTATATTCTCAGGTTTATACAGTATTCCTAATCCAGAATTATCATGGTCAATTACGCCAAGTTTTAATTTAAAAAATACAGCAACAAAATATATAGATCCCTTAAGAACTATCGATATACAGCAAGGTATTGGTCGATTAGATTTTTCGGTTTCAAAATTGGTGTCGCAATCATTAATTAAAGTCTCGACATCATTAGAGCATAGCTGGGCTCTAGATTCAAAAATGAAACTTAGTGATCGCATAAATACAAATCAAATTTTTGAAATGTTAGATTATAATTTTGCTTACTTATCAGCAGCATATACCAAAGTAAATCTAACAGCACGTTGGGATTACAAATATGAAACAGACCTTAATTTTTTCATTAAAACAGGTTTGGATTACTACAATTATTCTAAAAACAAAAACAATACTTATTTTCAAATGTCACTAGGAATGACGTTTTAATAGGCATTGTAAAATATCTATTACTTTATAATGAAGTCTATTTTATTAAAAACCTTTTTTCTTATTCTGTCCGTTGGTATTGTATATTCATTATTGAGTTTTAGCGTTACGCTAAGCGAAAAAATAGCAAATACCAATTGGAGAGAACTTTATAGTAAGCCAACAAATCAATGGCCAAAACCAACTATCGACAAAGGTATTATCTGGAAAGAATTTGAACCTTTGGATGTAGATACAAGTTATTACGAAAGGATGGATGATCCTAAAGTTATACTAGGTCAGATGCTTTTCTTTGACCCAAAACTTTCAGGTTCTAATCAGGTTTCCTGTAGTAGCTGCCATGATCCAGAACTGGCTTGGGGAGATGGGAGAGAAGTATCTTTGGGTAATGATCATTTGCAAGGCAAGCGCAATACACCGTCTTTATATAATATTAATGCGCGAAAATCATTCTTTTGGGATGGTCGTGCAACAACGTTAGAAGAGCAGGCGCAAGGACCAATTACAGCACATCATGAAATGAATATGGATGCTAAAAGTCTGGCTAAAAAGATAAAAAAAATTAAAGGCTATGAAGTTTTATTTCAAAATGCATACGGAAACACTGATGTTACTTATGATAAAATCTTGCAATCATTGGCAACTTTCCAAAAAACAATACTGAGTAAAAGAAGCCGGTTTGATGCTTTTATCGAAGGAGATTACAGTAAGTTATCAGACCAGGAAATACACGGTTTGCATCTTTTCCGTACCAAAGCGCGTTGTATGAATTGCCATTCAGGGAAATATTTTACCGATGAATCATTCCACAATATAGGACTTACCTATTATAAAAGAGACTATGAAGATTTAGGACTTTACCATATTACTAAAAAGGCAGAAGATGTCGGGAAATTCCGAACGCCTTCACTTCGCGATGTCATGCACACAGGACCATGGATGCATAATGGTTTGTTTGATAATATGACAGGAATTATTAATATATACAATAGCGGAATGCACATGATAGACCCAGATGAAAGTGAAAAAGCTGCAGATCCTTTATTTCCACAAACAGATGTGTTGTTGCAACCTCTAAATCTAGATGATGATGAGATTATAGCCTTGGTTTCTTTTATTAAAACCTTATCGGGAAGACAATATAAAATGGAGCGTCCACAGATACCGAGGTAAATATAATTGCATAAAATTAAAATTATGTAGTTTATTGTTTGTAGTATAAATGCTATATATTAGCATTGGTAAAACAGCAAGTTATATGGTGTAAATCCATTTAATTTGCTGTTTTTTATTGTTTACGAATTAATTACCAATACTATATATAAAAAAGCTATGAGAATTCTGAAATTATTGACTATAATCTTTCTGTTATTTGGAAAAAATATAAATGCTCAAAACAAAATCGATGACATTTTTAAATTAAAAATCGAGCAATCTCTAATTTCTAGAGGAGATAATTTTCCTAATTTCAAAACACGTAAAGATAGTTTAGATATATTTTTATTTGCACTCCATAAAGGGTTTTCGCCAGCTGATTTTCAGAAATTCACAAAGTTTAGTGATGAAAAAATGACGAGTTTAATTACCTTGTTAGAATCTAAAAATTGGCTTCATAAAATCAATAATCAATATAAACCAACAGTTTTTATTACCGATGCAAAAGATGGTGAACTGCTTTATAAATATGCAAAACCCATTTCGGAAAAAATAACCAAATCAATAATTAAAAATTTAGCCGATATAAAACTGCAATTTGGAAAAACAGAGATTTCAAAAACACAAGATTTCCAAAAATGGTCATTCCTTATTTTAAGTAATGTATTATTAGATTCCTGGCAAATTAATGATGTCGAAAAAGGATTTCTAAAGCAAGAAGACAGACCTTTAAGACACGGAAATCATTACTATTACAGAATTAGTGAAAATACAAATGCAAAAACAGAATCTTTTGGAATTTACGGAAATCAGTCAGAACAAATAGATAGCAAAGACGTTTGTGTTTACGGAAATAACAGACTTCATGTAAAAACAAATTCATTCGGAAATTTAGTTTCTAAATCAGACAATATTTTGTTTGAAGAAATAGCTAAAAACTATTTGCCAGACTTATTAAAGATTCTGGAAAGCGAAAGAGAATACAGTAAAAAGATTTACACTAAATTAGGTTATGATAAGGAGATATCTTTCGAGGAATTTTTTATCTGGTGGTATCATTTCATCTATACACAAGCAACAGACGAAATGCATAAAAAAGGAATATTAACCATCCCCGCTGATGGGAATTTTGATTTTGTAATAGAAGAATAGGTGATAAAAACTTCGGTTGTGCGAAAGGAGGCTTTACGCTGAATTTAGCTTATAATACTATTTTAAAACTAGCATAAAAATATAAACAACAAAGCTTCAGAGAAATCTGAAGCTTTGTTGTAATAGAGGAGTTTATTAAAATCTTATATTTTTTTTCTGTAATATTAAAACTGGTACGAAACGCCTGTGTTAATGATACCTTTATATCCAAAACCTAATTCGGCAAAAGCGGCAAATTTTTTCCCTACACGAAATCCCAAGGCATTTACTTGATAGTTTATAAAGCCATCTCCATCAACGGAACTTTGACCTCCTGAATTCTTTACATTCTCAGAAGTGTAACCAACCGCAACTCCAGAATACATTTGGAAAATAGTATTAGAGATATAACGATAATCTGTACCTAAACCTACCGTAATATAAGAGTAATCGACTGTACCATCTTTTGTGTTTCCTACATATACATCTTGCGACATTTTTTGATAAAATCCATCTGCTTGTACCATCCATCTATTGGCAATCGCATAACGGTATGTTATACCAAAAGTTGGACCTGCTTTCATATCACCAGTTTTAATTAAATTACCAGTAAAAGCGCTGGAAAAAACATCAGCAAAAAGATTTGACAACTCTGTAGATGTTGCAAAACCGATATTAACACTAATGTCGCTAGTACCTTTTTCCTGTGCTTGTAATGTAATCATAAAACTAAATGACAGAAAGATTGAAAGTAGAAATTGTTTTTTCATAAGTAAAATTGTTTGTTTTTTTTTATTCAAATTGTCTAAGTTGTGGGCAAGCAATAAAAAGTATCTAAGAGAAGTGAAATTTGTATATTTTACCAGCTATAAATGAACACCGTAAATATAAAATTATAAATTGTGTCTTGCAAAAAAAAACAGCTGTATAGAGTGTTATCCCTTTCATTTTGAATGCTTAACCTTATCATTTTGATAGGTATTATAAATTAAACAGCAATATTAATTATTTAATTTATTGGTATTTAGTGCTTTAATTTATTTTTGATTGCTTTGGCATACAGTTTGCACACTTTGATTCCTAATATTATGAATTAAAATTAAAAAACATGAAAGCAAATAAAACAAGAAAAAAAGATTTGACAGAGCTAGACATATCAGAAAAATCGATGAAGAGAAAAGACAGAATTATTAACTCAATAGTGTTTGCTGTGGTTTCCTTTATTGCTATTATGATGATTTCTAAAATAGTGTAGTACTATTTAATTGCTAAAACTTTTAGCAATTGTTAGATTTGCTTTTTTTGTCTTATTCGGAATTTTATTTAACTATAATAAAAGGGTTATAAAATAGTAAAGCCTCAGATTTCGCTGAAGCTTTACTGCACCCCTCACAGGACAATTCTGGAATTGTTTTATTGATTATTTTGTTTTATTAAACATATAACGGGCAATTTTCCATTCTCCATTTTCTTTTGCCAATACAAATAACTCCCTGTTTTCTTCTGAAACAGTTTGTCCATTAGCGTGAATTAATGTTGTGCCTTTTGAGTTTGTTACTGCATAAGCAATATCTCCACTAATGTTTATTTCTTCGATAAAAAACTCAATGTTTAATTGTATTGATTTAAATACAAATTCATAGGAATCTTTTAGTTGTTGTTGGCCTTTTGCAGTTGGGGCAGAGGTTGGCATAAATACACCATCTTGAGTGTATAATGACAAAACTTTAGATACATCTGATGTGTTTAAGGCATCACGATAAGAGAAAAATAATTTTTCTATGGCTGTTTTTTCTGCTGTTGTATTCATTTCTACTTGTTTTAAATTATTTGTTACGGATTTGTTTTCTGTTTGTTTTTGACAACTTGCCATCAGCAAGAGCAAAGAAATTGGGATTAGTATTTTTTTCATTTTATAATGCTTTAATTACATTACAAAGTTGAGGTAAACAGAAGTGTAACACTTATAAACAAGTTTAAGAAATATCCTTAAACTATATTAAGGGTAAATTACTTTTTAGTAATATTATTGCGGATTTTACTCAGGAATTCAGGAGTTATACCAAGATAAGAAGCTATTTGAGTATTAGGAATTCGGTTAGAAAGTTTCGGGTATTGACCTAGAAAAGTTTGATATCTTTCTTCGGCAGTAGAACTAATATTTTGTAGAACCCTATTTTCGAGTTCAATAAATTTGTTTTCGATAATAACTCTAAAATTTCGGTCAAATTTCGGAAAATGAGTGTAGAGATATAAAAGGTTTGATTTTTCTATTTGCAAAATAACAGCTGGTTCCATAGCTTCGATATAAAGTCGGCTTGGTTGTTCAGAATGAAAACTACCAATGTCAGTAATCCATTCATTTTCTGAAGCAAATTGAATGTTATGTTCCGTTCCGTTTTTATCAACAGCATACATTTTAAAAAGTCCAGAAATAACAAAAGTATAATGCCTGCAAACATCATTTTCCTGAAGTATAAATTGTCTCCGCTTGATGTTTCTTTCAATCACACGATTACTCAATTCTTCCTTTTCCTTGCTGTCAAGAGGAAGATAATTATCAAAATGCGATATGAGTATGTCTATGTTCACTATGTCTTTTAAAAGCTAATATAAAGCTAATTTACTATAAGTAATGAATTTTTCAGCAACGATTTAGCAACATTATCTTTTGATCAGGCTTAAAATACTATTCTATAAAAAAAGCTCCAGATTTCTCTGAAGCTTTGCTTAATGTTATATGTAAGTTCTATAATGACAAAACAGAATAGACTTTGTAAGAGTGTAAAAAAAGATACTTAAAAATTAGTATTTACTTTTTTAGAGCGATCAGCAATGTATGACATAAGCCAAGTTACTTGTCCGTCTTTTACAAAGTATATTTTCTTTTTCTCTAAATTTGGAATACTTTCCAGGCAAGTTACTAGTATGTTGTTTGCTGAAATAAGGTATCGTTGATCGTATGTAGTCAAAACTCTAGCAGCTTCTTTATTCGTTTTAGCATAGGTAGTAAACTTACCGAAATTATTTTTCAGGATTGCATCATAATTCATAACGTCCTCCAACGTAAAAGAAATATAATGGTCTTTAGTGTTTTCATCATAATAAAGAGCTGAAAACGCCCAAACAGCTCCTCCGGATAAATAAATCTTTTCCTTTTTTAATAAAAGAGGATTTGCATCAAGCAATTGTTTTATCTTCTTACGCAGAATTGGGTTAAAATCAAAAGCCTTTTCCTGATAGGTTGACATATCATTAGCTTGACTTTGATTTACAACCGTTTTTTTAACAGCATCAGTAAGTGTCATTGTACCGAAATCAAGTTCCAAAGGAATAAACTCTAATCTGTTATCTCCAATCTCATCAATATATCCGCCTTTAGTAGTTTGGGCACCAATATCGAGGAGCAGAGCGTTTGAATAATCAACAGGTGGTATAGCACCTTTAACTAGTATTTTAGCTTCTTCGTCAACATTAATTATATCAAAACTTTTGCTAGTTAAAGTAGAAATTCTATTTCTTAAAACGTCAATGTTGCGAGCAGATGAAAAAGCAGGAGCAGCAACTATAAAAATATTTTCTTCGGGAATTTTAAATTTCGCTCTTATTTCTCTCAGTTGACTAAGAACTATATTGCTAGTTTTATTAATGTCGTCCTGAGGAAGCTCTCCGTAAGTAGAAATATGTTCGGCAAGGTTAATTCTCTCATTCGAGAAGTGGAGAATTGTATAGTCTGCTTTCTTAATATTATTTATCTCTACAACAGAAGTTTTTATTGCTCTACGTCCGATTTCAATTCCTGCGTAAATGTTTTTTTGAGAAAATGAATTGATGGAAAAAAATAAACTTAAAAGGGTAAAAATTAGAATTTGGGTTGTGTGTTTTTTAAGCATTGGATTTAATTACTGTTATAATTTAATGAATAAAGATTGTGAGGGAATTGTTTGTTGTTTTGTTTGTAAATTAGATATTTGAATTGTGGGTAATATTTTTTAGTGTAAATAATTTAAAGACTACAGAAGTGGACTTCTCAAGGTTAATATATCTTTTATATTAACAATAAAGTAAAAGGATCTCATGATTAGTTGCTTATATATAAGTGACAAAATGATAGAGTATTTGGTTACCAAGTCTTAAATACTGTGAAGTAAAAACTATTAAATACAAGGCCACAAATTTATAAAAACATTTATTAGAACGAACTCAGTTATTAGGAAAATATATTATTAAATTGTTAAGACACTCGCATATTATTTTATATTTCTAATGTGTTGAAAAAGAGTAATAAGCAAATGTAATTTATTTAGAAAAGAGAAATAATGACTCATTTAGGGAAGTGTTTCTATATAAAAATACATTAAGATTCCTGTATCTGTACAACTTTTCGTATTTTATGAAATCTATAAAAATCTCATAACCTTTGTTATAGTTCTTAGAAATTACAAAAGAGAGATAAGTTTAGGAATGCGAGATTATAATTTTGATTTCTTACCTGGCATTAATATCTACTATAAAAAACGTAATGTCTAATGTTTCCTTAAAATATATATAAGGCTTAATGATTCGTAGGATAAATATTATATATTTGGCAAAAAAATAATGCAAACCTTTGTAAATCTATCTTAATTTAGAGGTAAGCATAAGGTCTACTGCGCCATTATTAAGTAATATCAATTAAACAAAGGCAAATTTTGCATTTACAAGAAATAAGATGAAAAATAATATAAAAAAAATCGTTGTAATATTAAGTGCGATACGACTTTTACCTCATATTCTTTTGTTTAATTTTCATGGGAATAAGAAAGTAATATATTATGATGTCGAACGTTGGCTGAAGATAACTAATTCAGGAAGCAATACTCAATTTGGTTTCCTAACACTTATGACATTTTACCCAGAATATAGAAACGTTTTTTATGTAAGAGTAGGAAAGATTTCTTTTTTAATAAATTGGATGTGTCCGAAGATGAATACACTATTTATTTTGACAAAAAATATTGGGCCAGGATTATTTATTCAGCATGGTTTTGCAACAATAATATCTGCTAAATCTATTGGACGCGATTGTTGGATTAATCAGCAAGTAACTATTGGATTTTCTAATGCGACTGATAGTCCTGAATTAGGAGATAATGTAACAATTAATGCAGGTGCAAAAATAATTGGAAAAGTAAAAATGGGAAATAACTCTAAGGCTGGAGCAAATGCTGTAGTTGTAAAAAATGTTCCTGAGAATTGTACCGTAATTGGTGTTCCTGCATATATTATTAGGAGAGATGGAGTCCGAGTGAAGGAAGAATTGTAAATATCACTAGTAATATCAAAAGTTCTAAAAAAGAAAGCTTCAGAGAGATCTGAAGCTTTCTTTAGATTAAATCAATTAATTCACCTTTAGTTTCTGCTAATTGGCCATGTGGTAAATTGCCTTTTTTATATTCTAACCACAGCGAATTTAACCAGTAATCATTATGTTTAATTTCTAATGACTGTAATATTAAGCCAAAATCATCAGATACGTAGGAAGATAAATCAGGATGATTTGTTATAGAATATACGAGTTTAAAAACTTTTTCTCTTAAGCTGTGGCTACTAGTTTTGTCTATTTTACTTTCACTAACTTTCACTTTGATGATATCAAATATTTCCATCCATTTTTCAGAAAAATAGTCTTCGTCTCTTTCATCTAAAATCATGTCAAAATCATCTTCAGTATAATTCGACAGTACAAGAGGTAAATTGTTCTCAATAAAAAAGTTTAGCTTTTCTAAAATTTGCTCCATTTTACTATTATTTATTATTAATGCAGTCCTTTTTTTGTGTTGATTTAACTGCAAAGATTTATAAAGCTATTGATTAAATTTTGTAAACCTTTGTGTTATCTATTCTCTAAAGAGTGTAGTTTTTATTTCTTTAAAGTAAATATAAACGAAAAAAGCTTCAGATTTCTCTGAAGCTTTTTCTTAGTAGCCCGTAGCGGAATCGAACCGCTCTTACATGGATGAAAACCATGCGTCCTAACCGATAGACGAACGGGCCTACTTTGCTATTGCGGGTGCAAAAATACAATCAATTTTAAAATACACAATAGTTTTTTCGAAAAACTTTTTTTGGTTACACTGAAAAGAGCATTGTTAGAAATCATCAATCATAAACGGAATTGAGTTAATTAAAATGTATTTATTTGATTAATAATTGGTTGTTTTATTTTGAAAATGGATGAAGAGGATTTTTTTCTTCTTTATATTAAAATGTTAAATTTTATTAAGAATGATAAATATTTATTTTTGAGAGATTATTCTTATTGTTTTTGTGTTTGGTTTTTGAAAAAATGCCTGTTATTGGAAGTGTTTTAATGAGATATAATGCAAATATCACTGACTTTGCACATTTTTTTGTTATTGTGAATGATGATTGCGATAAGATGTCCTGGTTTTGTTTAAGCAATAGAGCAGTGATGGATAATGAATTATTATATCTCACTAAATGCAAATGGCGATACTTGTAATATACTGCCTTTGTCGGAATTTAATTTATGCTATAGAATTATATACTTACTGATATTCATACTCAGAATTGAAGTTATACGCATGTTAAGTAACGATTAGATAATTAATCCCGACAAACTATGTTCAAATCATTCTATAACTTGGTAGCGTAAATTTAGAATGTTCCAATATTTTAGAGGCAAACAAACAGATGCGACTGCATCTCAAATTAATCTACTGTGTATTTTAGGTTTTTTTTATAAACATCAAATAGCTAGTGTTTCTAGAATTAGATTAAAATAGATTTATTTATGGATAATATAATATAATTATGAATTTAAAAAAAAATGTTCTTTTGCTGTTAAAAATTTATGATGAAAAATCTTTCTGGAAAGGCATTAAAAATTTCTACTATAATTGTGTTA
>NZ_NCWQ01000065.1:0-56383 GCF_002156885.1 Flavobacterium sp. AJR
ATAACAAGCTCTAATTTAAAAAATATAAAAATGGAAAATATTCAAATTAGCCCTAACCAATCTCTTAGAGATTCTCAGTTTAACTTAACTCAACCATCTACAGACAAATATATAGAAACCGCATCAAATGTAAAACTATATGTAAAAGATTATGGGCAAGGAAAACCCGTTATTCTTATTCATGGTTGGCCCCTTTCTAATGAAATGTGGGAATACCAAATAGACTTTTTAGTTCAAAACAATTGTCGGGTAATTGCCTATGATCGTAGAGGATTTGGTAAATCTTCGCAGCCTTGGGACGGATATGATTATGATACTCTGACTGATGATTTAAAAGAAATTATCGAACAACTGGAATTGGAAGACGCAACTCTTGTCGGTTTTTCTATGGGTGGTGGCGAAGTAGTACGTTATTTTAGTCGTCACGGCGGAAAAGGAGTAACTAAAGCTGCTTTAATTTCTTCGGTTATACCTTATCTGCCAAAAACCGATGATAATCCTGAAGGTCGTCCGAAAGAAAAAAGTGAAGCAACGGCAAGCGCAATCAAAGAGGACAGAATAGAATTTCTAGATAATTTTGGAAAAACTTTTTTTGGAATAACAATTATCAACCGTCCATTAAGTAATTCCTTATTAGATTATTACAAGATGTTATGTTCCTTTGCTTCTCCGAGAGCCACCTTAAAATGTGCTGAATCGTTTTCTACAACTGATTTTAGAGATGAACTTGACGCTATAAATGTACCTACTTTAATTATTCATGGTGATGCCGACAAAATAGTTCCTATTGAACTTACGTCAAAAAAAGCAGCCGAATCAATTAATGATACTACTTATATTATTTATGAAGGCGCACCTCACGGATTATTTTATACGGAAAAAGATAAACTAAATGCCGATTTATTAAGTTTTTTAAATTCATAAATTACACATAAATATCCAAAGAGCTAAATACTAACAAATAAAAGCTTCTTTGGATATTTTTTTGATAGTTATGCCCTCTTATGCAGAATTTTAAAGTTAAATTTGAATACTAAATTTTCTACAAAATGGCACGAACTCTTTCAAATATGTTACCATTGGGCACTTTGGCACCTCAATTTAAATTAAAGGACACTAATTCTAATTTTGAATACTCTTATAATGATTTAAAAGGCACAAAGGGAACTCTTGTTATGTTTATATGTAATCATTGCCCATTTGTGCTTCATGTAATCGAGGAGGTTGTTATGATTGCCAATGACTATCGTGTGCAAGGAATAGGCGTTATAGCTATTTCTAGCAATGATGCCAATGCATATCCTCAAGATGGTCCTGAGTTTATGACTGAGTTTGCTTTTACTCATAAAATAGATTTCCCATATCTATATGATGAAACCCAAGAAGTTGCCAAAGCTTTTGACGCTGCTTGTACTCCAGATTTTTTCTTATTTGATAATCAGGATAAATTGTTCTATCGCGGACAACTAGACGATTCAAGACCTGGTAACGGAATTACTCTTAGCGGAAGCGATTTAAGAAACGCCATAGACTCCCTAATTTATAACCGAAATATCAAAAATCCGCAGAAGCCAAGCATCGGTTGCAATATTAAATGGAAATAAAAAGCAATCATTAAAAAAGATTGATTAACTTTGCAAATCACAATAATTCATCTCATGTTGAGCATTATACAATTGACAATCATTTCGTTGTTGTTTTCTTCTACAAGAAAACCACGTGTCGTTGTATTAAATTCGCACACCAAGGCCTTCGTAAATTAGGCCTCCGTCTATTTCAATTTCTTCTTTCAGGCGGAGGATTACATTTTAAAATTTAATTATTTATTTTATTTACAATAGGATTTTCCTTTGTATTAAAATTTACTTTTTCCACGCCTTTTACATTTTTACATTTTTCAGATTTACAATAAACATTAATCCTGTATTTTAAATTAAAACAAATACAAGGCTTTTGAGATTGCCTAAAACAAAAATCTCATTCTAATAAAAATAATATAATAGATATGAAACCAACACCCACTTTCTGTTCAACAGATTATCAACTCTTAAGGGAATTGATACTAAAGAGTAAAAACTCTACAAATTCTAAAGAAGCTGGACAACTTGCTCAAGAATTAGACCGAGCTGTTATTAGCAAAGGCGATACTCTAGACGAATCGATTATAAGAATTAATTCGCATGTTACGATTGAAGATGTTAAGGCAAAAAAACAAATGAAAATTCAGATTGTTCTACCTTCACACGCTGACGTAAAAGAAGGAAAAATTTCTATCCTGGCACCTTTAAGTGTAGCTATAATTGGCTTTAAAGAAAATGACGAAGTTGATTGGGAACTACCTGCTGGAATAAAGACTTTAAAAATAATTGCTGTATCTAACGTACTACCTGTAAGCAATTAATATTTTTTAAACACCTCACTCGTGAAGGTGTTTTTTTATGCCTGATTTAAAACAAAAAAACTATCCAGATATCTCACCGAATAGTTTTACAATATTGATTATATATAAATACTTTTACAACTGAGAAGTGATATAATCTGAAACCGATGCCATTTGTGCATCATCAAGATGTGCTTTCTTTTGCATACGAACTAAAATAGGTTTCCAATCTTCTTTTGTAAAATCTGTTGCCTTGAATAATTTATGGCATTTACCACAATTGTTATCATATAAATTTTGTCCTGTAGCTACTGCCGGAGTTAATTCTATCATTTTTACAGGTTCGGCTGTCTCCACAACTTTAGGAGCATCCTTTTTGGCAGCACACGAAAATACTATTACAGCTAGAGCCGCTACGGTTAAAATTCTTGATTTCATTTTTAGTTTTTTTTTGTAGTAAATATAAAAAAAATCCCAAAACTCTCGCTTTGGGATTCTGATATTACAAAATATAATTTTGAATATTTTTTATTACTTAACGTCCATTAATTCAACGTCGAAAATTAAGTTTGCGTTTGGTGGAATAACTCCTCCTGCTCCTGCTGGACCGTATCCTAAATGAGATGGAATTACAAAACGTGCTTTGTCTCCAACTTTCAATAAAGCAATACCTTCATCCCAACCTTCGATAACCTGACCTTGACCTAATCTAAATTCGATTGGTTTTTTTCTTGGGTAAGAAGAATCAAATACTTTACCGTTATCTAATGAACCTTCGTAGTGAACTGCAACAGTTTTTCCGCTCTCAGCTTGTTTACCATCACCTCTTTGGATAAATTGGTAACGTAATCCACTTTCAGTTTTTTCGAAACCTGCAGCAAGTTTTTCTATAGCAGCTTCTGCTTCAGCTTTCATAGCAGCATCACGTTTGTTACGTTCTCCTTTAAAAGCAATAAAAGCTTCGATAGCATTCCATTTTTCAGCTTCTTCACCTACTCTTACGATTTCTATATTAGTCAAATCATCTCCTTGTGCAATTGCATCAACGATATCCTGACCTTCTACAACATGACCAAAAACAGTATGTTTTCCGTCTAACCAGCTTGTAGGAACGTGAGTAATGTAAAATTGAGAACCATTTGTTCCAGGTCCAGAATTTGCCATTGCCAAAACTCCTGGACGATCATGTTTTAAACTTGGATGAAATTCATCATCAAATTTATAACCAGGACCACCTGTTCCAGTTCCTTGTGGGCAACCACCTTGAATCATGAAATCAGGAATTACTCTATGAAATTTTAATCCATCATAAAATTTATTTCCTTGTGGTTTAATTTTATTCTCTAAATTTCCTTCAGCTAATCCTACGAAGTTACCAACTGTTCCAGGTGTTAAATCGTGAGCTAATTTTACTAAAATCGAACCTTTACTAGTGTTGAATTTAGCGTATATTCCGTTTTCCATTGTATATTTTTTTTATTGATGAGCAAATTTACGAATTAATTTGATATTCGTTTATCCTTTCTATTTTTTAGATTTATATGTAAGTCCGTAAACTGTTAATGATAATAGTGACAAAACTGCACATCCTATAGTTACTGCGTGCCAACCTCCTAGTTTCCATAAAAACAATCCGTAAGCTGAACCTGCCGCTGTTCCTAAAAAGCTAAATGACATAAATACTGTATTTAATCTATTTCTTGCTTCTGGTAATAACGAATATACTCTTGTTTGGTTTGAAATGTGTACTCCTTGAATTCCTATATCTATGCAAACAATTCCTATAATAATTCCAACAATGCTACTTCCTGAAAAATAGAAAATAATAAAGCTTATTAACATTAATAAACAACCATAACCTACTGCAATTCTTGAGCTTCCTTTATCTCCTAACTTCCCTACCAATGGAGCTGCCAAAGCTCCTGTAGCTCCTACAATACCAAAAAGCCCGATTGTAGAACTACTAAAATTAAAAGGAGAATCTGATAGCAATAATACCATTGTTGTCCAGAAAGCACCAAATTGTGCAAAACAAAATGCATTGATTAATGTTGCTTCTCTTAATAATGGTTGTGTTTTTATAAGTGTAAAAAGTGACTGTAATAATTGCCCGTATGAACCATGAAATACTGGTTTATTGTATGGGAATTGTTTTTGCATAACAAAAAACATAAGCAAACATATTCCGGCAGCAATCCAAAACATGGATCTCCAACCCCAAATATCACCTATAATTCCGCTTAAAGTTCTTGATAATAAAATCCCGACAAGCAAACCACTCATGATTGTTCCCACCACTTTACCACGCTGGCTAGGTTCACTTAACGAAGCTGCCAAGGGCAAAATTAACTGAGGAACTATAGAGGTGATTCCGATAAGAAGTGAGGCAATTTCTAATACAAAAAAACTTTGGGCAGTGGCCGCAATTACTAAGGCTATTACAGTTGCAAGAGTGGTAATCAAAATCTGTTTTTTACGTTCGATTTTGTCGCCAAGTGGCACCATAAAGAAAAGTCCGATAGCGTAACCTGCTTGAGTAAGGTAGGTTATTGTTCCTGCATCGGCTTCGGGAATCTTAAATTCGTTGGCAATTAAAACAATTAAAGGCTGACAATAATAAAGGTTTGCAACTATAAGTCCAGTGCAAACTGCCATAAACATGACACTAGTTTTGGATAAATTCATTTTGCAAAAATACCATTCTCCTTTTTATCAAAACTTAAAAAAAAGTATAATTTTTTCCTAACAAACCTCAACAGCATTGTAATCTTTTGTAAACTACTAGTCTAAACTAGCTTTTTTGCTATAAACTCACAGCTGGTTTTTATAGACTCAATAGCATTCGGTTTATAGTTTGTTTCTTGTTCTACAAAAAAATATTTCATACCCGAAAGTTTCGCTTCTGCAAAAATAGATTTGAAATCAATAACACCAGAACCTATCTCTGTATTTAAAGTCTTAGTGTTTTTATCCATGTCTTTTACATGCCACATCGTAAAACGTCCCGGATTTTGTTTAAACAATTCTACGGGATTAATTTTTGAATATGCAATCCAATATAAATCCATTTCAAAAAAGACTAAATTTTTATCTGTCTCTTTTAGCAGAATTTCATAACCTGTTATATCTCCTAGTTTTTTAAACTCAAAATCATGATTATGATAGGCTAATTTTAAACCTGCCGCTTTACACATTTCACCTGCTTTATTTAATAATGAAGCAATTTTTCTGTAATCGTCAGCATTCTTCCGCAAACTTTCATCGAGCCAAGGAATGGTAATATATTCACTCTTCAAAACTTTGGCAGCTTTTATCACAGCTTCGAGTTCGGTTGTATTTCCGTCAGACAAATACGTTCCTAATCCGTAATGTCCACTTACTGCTTTTAATTTATTTTCGTCTAATATTTTCTTTAATTCCTGAGGTTCTAATCCCCAAAATTTATCTTTAATAGAAAATCCATATAATTCAACTTCGGTATATCCTGCTAGTGCTACTTTCTCTAGAATTCCTTTTACATCTTTTGGCAATTCATCCCTTAAAGTATACAACTGCAATCCAATTGTTTTTTTATTGGAAGCAAATGCCAATGACGGAACTAAACAAACCGTAGCCGCTGCCATACTCGTATTGATTATAAAACTTCTTCTTGAAACCATATTTAGATAAATACTTTGAATTAAAACTATCTTATTTTTTCAAAAAATCTTCACGAATCGGACTAAAAACATCTGTTAAAAGACCACTTTCCAAACAAACAACTCCATGTATTGCATGCGGCGGAATATAAAAACTATCTCCTCCTTTTAATGTTTTTGTTTCGTTATCAATGGTTACTTCAAATTTCCCACTTGCGACATAGGTTACCTGCGAATGATAATGTTCGTGTAAAACTCCAATGCCTCCTTTTTCAAACTGAACATTAACTAACATTATTTTGTCGTCGTATGCCATTATCTTACGTTTAATTCCTTCCCCGACAATTTCCCACTCAATTTCATCATTAAAGAGAAATTTTTCACTTGCTCCAAAACTTTGCATAATCTCTATATTTTTAGTTCTACTCTTCTACTTGTTTTTCAAAACTTCTGATGAATGCCAAAAGACTAACTAACGTCTTTTCATCAATAATATTTCCATCTGAATCTAATTTCCCTCGAATTCCCTGTATCAAAAGTTGTGTATCATTATCAAATTTAGCTTCGATAGTTTTCATGATTAAGCTTAATTGTTCTTGTCCCTTTTCTCCAGACGCAGAAGCTGTTATTAAACCCACTTTTTTATTCGAGAAAACCGTTGTCGAGACACACCATTCTAATACATTCTTTAAACTCCCTGGCAAACTAAAAACATATTCTGGCGTACAAATTACTACTCCAGCTGCTGCTGTAATTTTATTTCTAAAAACGGTTATAATCTCTGGAACATTCTCATTATCTAAATCCGGATTAAAATGAGGAATACTCTCTAAGTCTTCGAATATCTCAATTTCAAATTGATCATTAATATGTTCCGAAATAAATTTCAAAATTTTAAAATTGCTTGAATTCTTTCTCGTACTTCCAGATACAGCAAAAATCTTTTTCTTTTTATCCATCATCATTTAATATTTAATCCAATGATAAAGCAAATTTCACTGCTGCAGCCGAATGAATTTTTGTTGTATCAAAAACTGGAACGGAGATATCATCCTGACTTATAATCATTGGAATTTCGGTACAACCAAGAATAATTCCTTCGGCACCATTTTCTATTAATTTATTGATGACCATAATATAAGCTCTTTTGGTTTGCTCATTGATTATTCCTCTTCCCAATTCTTCTTTTAATGTGTGCTGAATATAATCTCGCTCATCCTGAAGAAAAGGAACGATTGTCTCGATGTTATGTTCGGCAAGTTTGTCTTTGTAAAAATCCATTTCCATAGTAAATTTTGTCCCCAACAAACCTACTTTTTTTAATCCTTTCTTATTTATTTCGTTTGCTGTAGCTGTTGCAACATGAATAATAGGTAAAGAAATTTCTTTTTCGACTCTTTCTACAACGGCATGTGCTGTATTGGCGCACAAAACAATTGCTTCTGCTCCACTTTTCTCTAAGCTTTTGCAAGCATTAGTAATCAGTTCGAATGTTAAGTCCCAATTATTGGCTGTATTGTTTCTTTGAAAATCATCAAAGTTCAAGGAATAAATTATGCACTCTGCAAAATTAAGTCCACCAAGTTTTTCATTTATTCCTTCGTTTATAAAACGATAATAATCTATTGTCGAAACCCAACTAATACCACCAACAAGCCCAATTTTTTTCATGACTACATATTTATTTATCTAATTATAGCTTATCGCCAAAGCAAAACGGTTTCAAACGATTATAAAATAAGTCTAAGACTCAAATCGTTTGAAACCGCTATTGTAAAAGTATTTTTTTTATTCCTTAATTGCTAAATTATCTCTGGTGTTTTTTTGAACTGCAATTGCACCAAAAATCCCTAATAAAAATGCAAAAGCATAAAATCCTTTTTCGCTAGGTAAAATAGTAGCATTCCAAAGTCCAATCGTTAATAATGCAATTGACAAAATTGTTCCAAACCAACAAATTCCGTAGTAAATATCGGTCACTGGAAATCCTTCTAATCTATCTCGCACACTTTTTTGTAATGAGATTACTGCAAACAATCCGAACATTAAAACTGTAAAGTAATATCCTTTTTCATTTAATAACATTTCGGCTCTGGCAAGTCCTACTAAATAACCAATAATTCCTGCTCCCATAGCAATCCATGAAGCTGCGACAAACGCATTCGACGTTTTTTGTACCATTTTTTGATTTTAATTTATAGTTGAGTTAATTTATTTATTACTGTATTTCGCAAAAATAGCTGAGTCTATTGGTGTCCAAAAGCAGCATTTTTGCCCGCTTACTTTTAATGCATTGTTTGCCCAAGTATTGCACGTATGAAGCAAACTATAACTTCCGGTTGCTTCATAAAAAGCATCTCTTTTTCCGTAGTTCTGGTCAGTTTTTATATGTATAAATTGCCCTTTTTCATCTTTCTTGAAACTGTTTTTTATATAATCTGCCAAGCGAACGTATTGCTCCTTACTGATTATGATTTTTTTGCAGCTTTCGTTTTCTTTTATATTCGAAAAATAGGTTGCATGTATTGCAGTATTACTCAATCCAGATGCGGCTTTAAGAGCTGTAGATGCTCTAAGGTCTGACCAGTTTGGAGTTTCCAGATAAAACCCTTTGTCTCCCCAACCCATTGCCAGATATTGATAGGTTGTATCTTTAGAAATCGTGTTCTCATACTTTACCTCTTTGCTCCAGTCCATAAATTCATTACGGGTTGGAACTACAATGTCTGTATGAACACCATTTGTCATGATATAAATAGTAACTTCTTCTTTGGTGTTTGGTTCTCTTTCAACTGTAATTTTCGAAATAGAATAAGCAAGGACGATATACAGTAAAATAAATGCTACGAATGCAAGTAGTATTTTACCAATAATTTTAAGGACTTTTTTCAATGTGGTTTATGCGGTTAGTTAATTTTCTAATTTTTTGCTAAAATAGTAGTATTATATTTAATAAAACAAAAATATTTTTAAATAATAATTCACTCGTTAATCCTGAATATTTAGCAAAAAGAAGACCAAAAACTTATCTCTTTTGAAGATTTTTTAATGCCGCTTTTGTTGCATTAAGTCGGATTGCTATAAAATCATCCTGATTAGTCTCTTTACTTGGTTCTATATTTGTTGCAAAAAAGTAAACTCTATTCTTGTTTTCAAGATAACCTACAAACCAACCATTTTTGATTTCGTTAGTATTAGACAAACCTGTTTTTCCTCTTAAAACAAAATCATTAGTTTTTTCAACTTCCATGATGTCTTTCATTATCGATTCGGTTCTTTTAGAAATAGGCAATTCAGATAAATACAATCTTTTTAAGAAATCAATTTGTTGGAATTGAGATATTCTAGATTTTCCTTCTAACCAAAAATTATCAATCGTCAAGGTGTCAAAAACCATTATATTGTAATCTAGCTTTTTTAGATAGGCTTTCATTCTTTTCACACCCACTTTTCTTGCGATTTCCTGATAACAAGGAACACACGAAACTCGAAACGCTTGCTTGAGTGTTAAATCCTGTTCCCAAGCTTTCATCCATCGTTTTTCTCCATTCCATTTAAAAACTGTCGAATCACTTTTTACTACACCAGTCTCTAGCGCAATAATCGAATTAGGAATTTTGAATGTCGATGCCGGAATATGCCCTTCTTTACCCCAAGCAAAATCATTGGAATAATAGGTCTTTTTATTAAGATCATAAATTAATATTGAACCTTTTACTTTTAAGCTATCTAAGATTTTACCAAATTCAGCCACAATGACTTCTTTGTCTTTTCCTGTTTCTTTGTTAGTTTCGGTCTTAGTTTCTTTGTTTTTAGATTGACAACTTACGGTTAGGTTTATCAATAAAAAAAGAGATAGGATTAGTGCGGGAGTTTTCATTTTGGGCAGTTTTTGTGATTTTTTAATTGTTAACTTATTATTATTTTTACGATGCTGGAATAGACACGAGCGGGACGCTCGCGCTAGCAAAGGGGATTTGATTTATTTTTATAGAATCTTTTCAAGATCTTTCTTCATTAATTGAGTAGCATCGTTGAGTTTAACATGCTCAAAATATTTTTCTAATTCGATTAATCTTTTCTTATTATCATACTTTATACTCGAATTTAATTTTCTTTGACAAGATGAACATAGTCTAATTGTGCTGTTGTCTGTTTCTGGCAAACTAATCGTTCCATTCATTACACAATCCGCTTCAATACAATGATACAATCCGAACATATGCCCTATTTCATGGGAACAGGTTTTAAGTAATCGAGATAAACATAAATCAAAATTAGTTGGCGTTAATACCTCATCTTGTAATCTATAAATCGAACTCACTCCTATTTTATCTCTGTAGGACGCTAATCCAAAAACATAATTCCACTCGGGTTTAGGATATAAATCTACTTCTGTTAATGCCATTAAAGCAATTCTATTTAATGGCTTTTCTTTTTTAAGTACGCTGTCTAAAATATAACCTGCTAAGAACTGTTCATTATCTTCATGTCCAATTCGTCTAGCTGAACTAGGAATTATATCATTAGAAAGTTTCTCTAAAGTTTTAGTTTTTAATTGAAAGAAAATCTCAAGATATTCTCTAACTAATTCAATTTGTTTCTTTTGTAAGGCATTAAAATCTCCAATAGGTCTTATATAAATAATATTAGAATTATTTGTTGGAACTACGTGCCTGGAATTTATAAATTGCTCGAAGCTCTGTCCTTTTTCTTTATGCGTAAAGAGCCATTCCCCTTCAACAGGTCTTGATAATTTTACATCATTATCTGCTATATCATCAAAGTATTGATCTTCCTTATTTACATTACAAGAATAGAAAAATAAAAGTATTAAAAGTGATAGGTATTTTATAAGAGTTCTAACTTAATTTTTTAACTAGTGTAAACTTGTTTTTGAATATTTTTCTTTACCCATTATAATTCATCGATGTTATTACATCGTTCGTTATTTCTATATCCAACAAATGATCTTGATAGAAATCATCTCCTCCCGAAATGGAACAAAAAATGATTCCTGATTCTTCTATTATTATTCTTGTGCTATAAATTACTAACGTATCGTACCAATCTTCATTTGCTTTGTCTTCATTGTATTCGCTATTATAAAAATCAATTAAATCTGTCTTACAATCATTTAACCAATTAATATAATGGATGATTTTACCTGAGTAATCTTCAATATGTTCGCTAGGGATCTGAATTGAAATTGTATCTTCTTTAATTATTTTATTAAATATGATAATTCCTTTATTAACGATTCCAAATTGGTTTTTATGATTCTTTGACGCTACAAAATCGCTCAGCTCTAGTTTGGGCTGTATTTTCTTTTCCCGATATTTTCTAATATCTTTTATGATGAAATTATCCTTATGTGATTTGGCCTTTTGTTCCATCACATACATTTTGGTTGCATCTTTTCTATTGGTTAAATCGGCAACTGTCTTAAAAACTTCATAAGCTGACTTATGAAACCCTAACAAACTATAAATATTAGAGAGAACTATATCATTCTGTTTTGTTCTATTTGTATTTTCTAATTCGTAAAGTAAATCATAAAGCTTCTCGACACTTTCTGTTGAGGCATTAGATTTTCTGAATTCATTAGATAACGCTATATAATCTTTTGTGTAATCGCTATTCATTTTTATTTTTAATATAAGTCGCTTCTCTTTTCTTCAATCGAAAATACAATTAAAAACAATATATCCGTTCAAAAATCATGATTCCTGATAGGTCTAGCCCTGATGGAAGCGGCATCCTTTTTCTTGTCATCCTGACGGAGGAAGGATCTCAAGAAAAAGATATAGCGGACAGCAGGAAATAGCTCCTTATTTTAATTGTGAATTATTAATTGTGAATTGTTGATTTAAAAAAATTTAATTGTTGATTTGGTTAATCGTTTAATTGGGAAATGCTGATTAGGTAATTTGTTTAATTCTTTTAAATCTCTTCTCTTGTTTCTCTAAATCTTGATTCTATATTCTTTAATCTTTAAATTTCTCAAATATTTACTTTGTATCTTTGCAGCCTTAAACCTTTTGAAGAGAAAAAATGCGCATAGATATTATTACTGTTTTACCTGAGTTATTGCGAAGCCCGTTTGAAGCTTCGATTATGAAACGTGCTATTGACAAGGGAATTGTTGAGGTTCATTTTCATAATTTACGCGATTATACAACCAATAAACAGAAGAGTGTTGATGATTACCCTTTTGGTGGTGGTGCCGGAATGGTTATGACGGTTCAGCCAATTGATGCTTGCATCACGCATTTAAAAAGCGAGAGAGAGTACGATGAAATTATATATATGTCTCCGGATGGTGAAACACTAAACCAGAAAATGGCAAACACGATGTCGATGCTAAAAAATATTATCATTTTGTGTGGTCATTATAAAGGTGTGGATCAGCGTGTGCGTGATCATTTTATTACTAAAGAAATTTCGATTGGCGATTATGTTTTATCTGGTGGCGAATTGGGTGCTTTGGTTTTATCTGATGCTTTGATTCGTTTGATTCCTGGTGTTTTAAGCGACGAAACTTCGGCTCTAACGGATAGTTTTCAGGATAATTTATTGTCGGGACCTATTTATACACGTCCTGCCGATTATAAAGGCTGGAAAGTTCCTGAGGTTTTAACCAGCGGTCATTTTGCCAAAATTGATAAATGGAGGGAAGATATGGCGTATGAACATACTAAAAATAGAAGACCGGATTTATTAGAATAAATTTCAAATTTATAAAACTCCAAATTCCAATTAATCAAGTAGTTAATAAATTGGAATTTGGAATTCAATTTTATTGGAATTCAATTTTTTTTATCTACATTTGCAGCCAAATTAGACCAACCTCTGGCGAAGTCCGTGTATGTTGCTCTATCACAAAACCATAATTAAAGATATCATGGCAGATTTAATGAAATTCGTTAAAGACGAATTTGTTGCAAAAAAAGATTTCCCAGTTTTCGCAGCTGGAGATACTATCACTGTTTTCTACGAAATTAGAGAGGGTGAAAAAACAAGAACTCAGTTTTTTAAAGGAGTTGTTATTCAAAGAAGAGGTTCTGGTAACACAGAAACTTTTACTATTCGTAAAATGTCTGGTGCTATTGGTGTTGAGCGTATCTTCCCAGTTAACTTACCTGCTTTACAAAAAGTTGAAATCAACAAAAAAGGTGCTGTACGTAGAGCTAGAATTTTCTACTTCAGAGAACTTACTGGTAAAAAAGCTAAGATTAGAGACAAAAGAAGATAATTATTTATCTCTTTACCATAAAGATCCCGATTCATTATTTGTGAATCGGGATTTTTTTTGTTCTAAACAAAATAACAAAACAATAATTCTTTGGCTTGAAAACCACCGATTTGTTAATTATAACTCCTTTAAATAGCAATCTGTTAATTTAAGGAATTCTAAGAAAAACGCAACCGTTTTCGGACTGTTTTTCTTATATTTGCTCCGCTCGTTTTGAGCCAACCATACCTTTTACATCGCCGTTCCTAGCGATACGATTATATTAAAAAAGAAAAAAAATGACACAGAATTCAAAGATTGTTTACACCTTAACTGATGAGGCGCCGTTATTAGCGACTTATTCTTTCTTGCCTATTGTACAAGAATTTACTGCTACAGCGGGTATTGCTATTGAAACTAGAGACATTTCGTTGGTGTCTCGAATTTTATCTAATTTTCCGGAGTACTTGACCGATTCTCAAAAAACAGGGGACGCCTTGGCTGAGTTAGGACAACTTGCTACTAAACCGGAGGCAAACATTATTAAGTTGCCAAATATCTCGGCTTCGGTTCCGCAATTAAAAGCGGCTATTGCTGAGTTACAATCTCATGGGTATAAAATTCCAAATTTTCCTGAGGATCCTCAAAACGATACTGAAAAAGAAATTAAAGCTAAATACGCTAAAGTATTAGGTTCTGCAGTAAACCCAGTTTTGCGTGAAGGTAACTCTGATCGTAGAGCTCCAAGAGCAGTGAAGAATTTTGCAAAAGCAAATCCTCACTCTATGGGTGCTTGGTCTGCTGACTCTAAAACTCATGTAGCATCTATGCCAAATGGTGATTTTTACGGAAGTGAAAAATCGCTTACTGTTCCTAATGCTACTGATGTAAAAATTGAATTTGTTGCTAAAGACGGAACATCTACTATTTTAAAAGAAAGTACTCCTCTTAAAGCTGGAGAAATTATTGATAGTGCTGTATTAAACGTAAATGCTTTAAAAAGCTTTGTTGCTACAACTATCGAAGAAGCAAGAAAAGAAAACTTATTACTTTCGGTTCACCTGAAAGCTACAATGATGAAAGTTTCTGATCCAATTATTTTTGGTGCTATTGTAGAAGTTTACTTTAAAGATGTATTCGAAAAATACGCTACTTTATTTAGCGAATTAAATATTGATACAAGAAACGGATTGGGTGATGTTTATGCAAAAATTGCAGGAACTCCTCAACAAGCAGAAGTTGAAGCAGCTCTGGACGCAGCTATTGCTAACGGTCCTGCATTGGCAATGGTAAACTCTGATAAAGGGATTACTAACTTACACGTTCCATCGGATGTAATTGTAGATGCTTCTATGCCTGCTATGATTCGTACTTCTGGACAGATGTATAACAAAGAAGGAAAACAACAAGATACTGTTGCTCTTATTCCAGACCGCTCTTATGCTGGTGTTTATACTGCAACAATCGATTTTTGTAAAAAACATGGTGCTTTTGACCCAACTACAATGGGAAGTGTACCAAACGTAGGTTTGATGGCTCAAAAAGCTGAAGAGTACGGATCTCATGACAAAACTTTCCAAATGAAAGCTGATGGTGTTGTACGTGTTGTTGATGCTAACGGAACTGTCTTAATGGAACAAGCTGTTGAAGATAAAGATATCTTCAGAATGTGTCAGGCAAAAGATGCTCCTATTCAGGACTGGGTAAAACTAGCTGTAAACAGAGCTCGTTTATCTAATACTCCTGCTGTTTTCTGGTTAGACGAAAACAGAGCACACGATAGAGAATTAATTCAAAAAGTAAAAAGATACCTTACAGATTACGATACTACTGGTTTAGATATCCGTATCATGAACCCTATCGAAGCTACAAACTTTACTCTTGACAGAATTATTAAAGGATTAGATACTATCTCTGTAACTGGAAACGTATTACGTGACTACCTTACAGATTTGTTCCCAATTCTTGAAGTTGGTACTTCTGCCAAAATGTTATCTATAGTTCCTTTAATGAATGGTGGTGGTTTGTTTGAAACTGGTGCTGGAGGTTCTGCTCCTAAACACGTTGAGCAATTTACTCAAGAAGGTTACTTACGTTGGGATTCATTAGGAGAATTTTTGGCTCTTGGTGCTTCATTAGAGCATTTAGGTCAAACACTAAACAACTCTAAAGCTATGGTTCTTGCTGAAACTCTTGATGAGGCAAATGACAAGTTCCTTGCAAACGATAAATCTCCAGCTCGTAAGATTGGACAAATCGATAACCGTGGTTCTCATTTTTACTTAGCTTTTTATTGGGCTCAAGCTTTGGCTGCTCAAAATAAAGATGCTGAGTTAAAAGCTATCTTCACTCCTATTGCAGCAGAATTTGCTGAGAATGAAGATAAAATAAACGCTGAATTAATTGCTGCTCAAGGAAAACCTCAAGACATTGGTGGATATTACCAACCAAATCCTGAATTAACTAGTAAAGCAATGCGTCCTAGTCCAACATTTAATGCAATCTTGGCTAAAATAGCTAAAATATAAGTTCTTATTATATTTCTCACATTAAAGACAGCCCGAAACGGCTGTCTTTTTTTTAACGCACATTTAACATTAGTTTTGTAATATTTCCCACCTTCTACCGTCATACTAGGGAATTCAAAATTTAAACAATGATCACAAAAAAAGTTAGCTCGTTTCTTATTGTATTTCTCATTGCTTTTTCTTCATTCGCGCAAGAAAAATTCACCTTAAGCGGTACCATTTCTGACTCTAAAAATAACGAAACCCTAATCGGAGTCAACATTTACATCCCTTCATTAAAAATTGGCACTACAACAAACGAATATGGCTTTTACTCTATTACTGCTCCAAAGGGAGAGTATCAGGTAGAAATAAGTTACGTTGGTTACCAGTCTTTTGAAAATACAATTTCTTTAACGAAAAATGTTAAAAACAATTTCTCATTAAAAGAAGGTGGTGAAGAACTCCAAGAGGTAGTTATTACCGATAATAGAGGAAGAGCAAATACACGTACTCCCGAGATGAGTGTAAATAAACTTTCTATTTCGGCAATAAAGAAAATGCCTGTTGTTATGGGTGAAGTCGATGTATTAAAATCTATTTTATTACTTCCTGGTGTTACCAATGCCGGCGAAGGTGCATCTGGTTTTAACGTGCGTGGTGGTGGTGCCGATCAGAATTTAATTCTTCTTGATGAAGCTACTATTTTTAACTCTTCTCACGTATTTGGTTTCTTCTCTGTATTTAATCCTGATGCTATTAAAGATTTAAAATTATACAAAGGTGGTATTCCTGCTCGTTACGGTGGTAGAGCATCTTCTGTTTTGGATATTTATCAAAAAGATGGAAATAGTAAAGATTTCCATATGAATGGTGGAATCGGATTAATTTCGAGCCGTCTTCTTGCCGAAGGTCCATTAGTAAAAGATAAAGGATCATTCTTAATTGGTGGTAGAGCTTCTTATGCACATCTATTCTTAAAACTAACGGATGATATGAAAGACAACTCAGCTTATTTTTATGATTTGAATGCTAAATTCAGTTATAAATTAAACGACAATAACAGTTTGTATTTATCAGGTTATTTTGGACGTGACGTTTTTAAAATAAGTAAAATATTTTCTAATACTTACGGTAACACTACTTTCAACCTGCGTTGGAATCATTTATACTCTGATAAATTGTTTTCTAATCTATCTTTAATTTATAGTGATTATTATTACGGGCTTGATCTGGATACTGCAGGATTTAAATGGGATTCTGGTATCAAGAATTACAATATTAAATATGACTTCAAAAATTATATTTCAGATAAATTCAAATTGAATTATGGTTTAAATGGTATTTACTATGAATTTAACCCTGGAACTATTAAACCAACAGATGAAACCTCTGGAGTTAATCCTGATCAATTAGATAAAAAATATGCTTTTGAACCAGCTATTTATATTGAAGCTGAAAATCAAATTGCAAAAAAACTAACGCTTTCATACGGACTCCGTTTTAGTTTATTTTATCGTTTAGGAGCTTCGACTCTTAATCTTTACGAAAACAATAATCCTGTTCTTTTTAACCCTGCTCAACAAATTTATGAGAAAGCAACTCCTATAGGAACGGAGTATTATGGTAAAAACAAATCAATGTTTAGCTATAACAATTTAGAACCTCGTTTCTCTATTGGATATCAAATTGACGAAAATCAAGCTGTAAAAGCTAGTTATAACAGAATGGCTCAGTATTTACAATTAATATCGAATACCTCATCTCCTACTCCTCTTGATGTATGGATGCCAAGTGACGAGTATATTAAACCTCAACTTGCTGATCAGGTTGCCTTGGGTTATTTTAGAAACTTTAGAGATGGAGACTATTCTCTTGAAGTAGAAACCTACTATAAGAAAATTAAAAACAGACTGGACTATATTGATGGTGCCGATTTAATAGCAAATGATGCCATCGAGCAAGTTATCCTAAACGGAAGAATGCGTTCTTATGGTGTAGAGTTAATGCTTAAAAAGAATGCCGGAAAACTTACTGGATGGGTTTCTTATACTTTATCAAAATCAGAACAACAAACCCCTGGAAGAACTCCGGAAGAAACTGGTATCAATAACGGACAATGGTATAATTCAGCTTATGACAAACTACATAATCTAGCTGTTACAGCTGCTTATTCGCTAAACGAAAAATGGTCATTTGGTGCTAATTTCGCATTACAATCAGGACAACCTGTAACGTATCCAACTGGATATTATGAATATCGTGGTGTAAAAGTTCCTAGTTATGGTTTACGAAATGAAAACAGATTACCTGCTTACCATCACTTAGACATTTCGGCAACATTAACCCCGAGATCTAACAAAGATAGAAATTGGAAAGGCGAATGGGTATTTAGTATCTATAACCTATATAATAGACAAAATGCAGCTTCTATTAATTTTAGACAGAACAGCGATACAGGATACAATGAAGCTGTTAAGACTTCAATTTTCGGAATGGTTCCTGCTGTTAGTTATAATTTCAAATTTTAATTCACTTCTCTCAAAGAGAAATAAAAATATACTGATATGAAAAAAATAAGCTTATTAATTGTGTTTTTCTCCGCATTATTTTTTACAAGTTGCGAAGAAGTTGTTGAAGTTGACTTAAAAACACAACCTCCAAAATTAGTCGTTGAAGCTGATATTAGTTGGCTAAAAGGAACTACAGGAAACCAACAAATGATAAAATTAACCACTACAACTGATTATTACAACCCTGTAATTCCTGTTGTTTCCGGAGCTACCATTACTATAAGAAACAGTGCCAATAAAGTATTCACTTTTATAGAAGTTCCTCAAACAGGAAAATACGTTTGTACTAATTTTGAACCTGTTATTAACGAAACCTATGTCTTAACCGTTATTAGTGGTGGTAATACATATGTTGCAACTGAAACTTTAAAATCGGTAGCACCAATCACTCGAATTGTGCAAACTAATGATGGTGGTATTTCAAAAGATGAAATCGAAGTAAAAGCATATTATAATGACCCTGCTGATGAAACAAATTATTATTTATACCATTATACTTACTCCAATCAAGTCTTGTCAAGCTATTCTTCTGTCGATGATAGGTTCTTTAACGGAAATGAATTTTTTAGTACTTCACACAATGAAGATTTAAAACCTGGAGATCAAGTAGAAATAAGTCATATCGGAACATCTAAAAGCTATTATAATTACATGAATATATTAACTAGTATTTCTGGTGATAATAGTGGTGGCCCTTTTCAATCTCCACCAGCAACTTTAAGAGGAAATGTTATAAACACAACCAATGCAAATGACTATCCTTTAGGTTATTTTTCTATTGGAGAAGTTGATACTAAAAAATATACGATTGAGTAATATTTAATATGAAAGCAAGAATAGAAAATTTAACAGAAAAGAAAATCGTTGGAAAACGAATAACAACATCTTTCACAGCCAATAGAACAAAAGAGCTATGGCAAGGATTTATGCCAAACCGAAAAGAGATAAAAAACAATATCGGTTCAGAATTATATTCTATTGAGGTGTATCCAGAAACACATTTTCTTAATTTCAATCCGAGTAATGAATTCGAAAAATGGGCAGGTATCGAAGTAACAGATTTTCTTTCCGTTCCACAAAATATGGAAACTCTCATAATACCAAACGGACTTTATGCAGTTTTCATACATATGGGACCTGCGAGTAATGGCAACGAAACCTATCAATACATTTTTACCGATTGGTTACCTAAGTCCGAATATGTATTAGAGAGCAGACCGCACTTTGCCGTAATGGGCGAAAAATACAAACACGAAGACCCAACATCCGAAGAGGAAATTTGGATTCCGATTAAACATAAAAACTAAAAACAATAAAAATTGCTCTCCATTACGAGAGCATTTTTTTATACATTACTCTGAAAAAAATATCACCTCTCAACATATGTAAATGTTTAGGAATTAGAATTGAGCAACCTTTGCCAATAATTAATTCAAATTTCAAAAACATGAAACAAATACTTCTTACCTTATTTTCACTTTGTGCTTTTAATGCAAAAGCACAAACTTTTAAAAATCCTGAATCATTATTCAATCCCGCACCATATGGGTTTAGTCATGCATCATCAGTTTCTACCCCAGATGAACTCGTTTTTATATCAGGACAAAGCGGCGGATTAGGCAAAGAACATCTTCTGAGTAACAGTTTTAGAGAACAAACTCAAGTAGCATTAAAGAATATTATAACAGTTCTGGATAGTTACAATCTAAAACCAGAGAATATCATGAAGATTACCATTCTGATTGTAGACCATTCAGAAGAAAAACTAAAAATCTGGAATGAAGAAATCAGTAAAGTATGGAAAAACAAACCATTTCCAGCAAGCACATTAATTCCAGTTCCCAAATTAGCCCTCGACGGAATGCAAATAGAAGTCGATGCTGTAGCTTTCAAAGCAAAAAAATAAAACTTTTTTCACCATTAAGAGATTAAGGAAAATTAAGAATACTTTCAAGATTGAATGACTTGCACGCAGATCAAACAGATTTAAGCAGATTTTAAACCCTTTTTATAATCCTTTATAATCTATGGCGTAAAACAAAATCTTAATTTCACTTAATCTCTTAATGGTAAAAAACAAAATCGCTGCAACTTTTAAATAACACAAATAATCCTTTTAATCTTTATATCTGTGGCTAAAGAAACTTAATCTCTTAATGGTAAAAAACAAAATCGCTACAACTTTTAGACAACATAAATAATCCTTTTAATCTTTATAATCTGTGGCTGAAAAAAACTTAATCCCTTAATGGTAAAAAACTCCCTTAATCTCTTAATTGTAGAAAAACATTTACTTTTTACTTTCGTACATTTGCAGCACATTATAAATCCATACTATAAATGTCCTCACACCATATCGTACGCGACGACCAAGAACCTGCATTAATCATTGCCAACGGAGCTGCCTGTAATCCCGAGTTATTAGGACAATTATTAGAATGGTCACCTTTGGTAATCGTATTAGATTCGGCTATAGAGCGCGTAGTTAAGTTAGGAATAAAAGTCGATGTTCTTCTGGGTGATTTCGATCGCGGATTCGACCCCGAAAAATACAAAACAACTCAATATCCTATAGAGATTGTACATACACCGGATCAGGACAAAACCGACTTAGAAAAAGCATTTGATTACTTAATCGAACGCAAAATTCCTGCCGCAAATGTAGTTTGGGCAACAGGAAAAAGAGCTGATCATACCATTACAAATCTTACCAATATAGTTCGTTACCGAAACTTACTCAAGATTGTAATTCTCGACGACCATTCCAAAATATTTTTATTGCCTAATAAATTCGAAAAATGGTATACCGCCAACACACCTATTTCGCTCATCCCGATTGGAGTCGTAAACGGAATCTTTTCAGATAATTTGGTATATCCGTTACAAAACGACACCTTAACAATAGGTTATAGAACTGGCAGCAGTAATTCCGTTGCCAAAGACGGAATTGTTACAATTACCCATACCGACGGCGATTTATTGCTAATGGAATGCATGGATTAATTTCCTTACTCTACTGAATTAAGCAAAAGCATAAGGAGCAATTTCCTGCTGTACACTATATCTTTTTCTGTCTAAAGGAGCCAGAAAAAGGATGCCGTTTCCATCAGGGCTAGGCCAAATCATTTCATAAGAAATACTTCCCTTATTTACAAATTAGGATTACGTACCTTTGCACCGAAATTAAGAATGATGAAAACTACAAATAGCCCCGAGAAAACAAGTCTGCATCCTAGAAACCCGCATCGTTTGCGCTATGATTTTGAACAACTAATCACAGATTGTCCCGAATTAAAGAAGCACGTCGTTATAAACGAGCATGATATCGAAACAATTGATTTTAGTAATCCCGAAGCTGTAAAATCGCTTAACAAAGCATTATTAATTCATTATTACGACATACAAAACTGGGATATTCCTAAAAATTATCTTTGCCCACCCATTCCAGGAAGAGTCGATTATATTCATTACCTGGCCGATTTATTAGCTACCACAAATAATGGAGTTATTCCAGAAGGAGAAGCCATTTTAGGTTTAGATATAGGTGTTGGTGCCAATTGTATCTATCCAATATTAGGAAATGCTGCTTACGGATGGAGTTTTGTCGGAACCGATATTGATGAAAAAGCAATCGAGAATTGCAGCAAAATAATCGAAGCCAATCCTAGGCTAATTGATGTTATCAGTTTACAACAACAAACAGAATCACGTTTTATATTCAAAAATATAATTACACCCGAAGATAAATTTACATTCACGATTTGCAATCCACCATTTCATTCTTCGTCAGAAGAAGCTAATAAAAGTGCTGTTCGAAAAGTAACAAATCTAAATCCAAAAGCGAATAGAAAAGCTGCTCCCGTTTTAAACTTCGGAGGTCATAATGCCGAACTATGGTGCGATGGAGGAGAAATTGGATTTATAACGCAAATGATTTACGAAAGTGCCAAATATCCAATGCAATGTTTATGGTTTACTACATTAGTATCTAAAAGAGAAAACCTGTCGAGTATCTATAAAACATTAAATAAAGTAAATGCTTCAATTGTAAAAACAATCGATATGGCACAAGGTCAGAAAACAAGTCGTATTGTAGCATGGTCTTTCCTTACCGAAGCACAACAAGGTAAATGGAGTTTTAAAAGCGAACTTTAAATAAACCAATCAAAGTCATAATTCCAAAATATTTCGCAAAACATTGTAATTATGATAGATATAACTAAAAAGCTGATACTATAATCATCAGCTTTTTAGTACTTTTAATCTTAATTGAACGTAACTCCTATGCCGAAATTATTTTTAAAAGTTATTGCAATTCTTTTATTCGCAAGTTGTAGCGCAACAAAAGAAAAAAAGATTGATAATTATGTTTTCAAAACAAAAAGCGAAAGAAAAGATTACATCAATTCTTATAATGCTGCATTAAAACTTTGGGATGTTCGTTATCAGGAAGAAAATATCGAAACCAGTTATGGTACAGCTCATATAATTGTGACAGGTCCAAAAGACGGCAAAAATTTAGTATTACTTCACGGAATGGACGCCAGCTCAACAATGTGGTTTCCTAATATTAAAGCATTATCAAAAAATCATCGGGTTTACGCAATAGACTTTTTAATAGAAGCAGGAAAATCTCAAGCACCCAAAAAATCCCTTACAAGTGAAGAAATTGTTATTTGGTACAATGAGATTTTTACTCATTACAAACTAAAAAACTTTGATGTAATTGGTGCATCCCGTGGTGGTTGGATTGCTACATTATTAGCAACTCAAAAAGAAAGTAAAATCAACAAACTGGTTTTAATAAGTCCGGCACAAACATTTAAGAACATCGATAAAATGAGAAAAGCATCATCGGCATTCTTTCTGAAAATTTTTCCAAATGAGAAAAAATTAAAAAAGACGCTAGAAACCTTTTCTTATTATCCCGAAAAAATAGACCCTATTTATAAAAAGCAATTTTATCTAGCTAATAAATATGCAAAATCAAACACTAGTTTTTTGCAAATGCAACCATTCTCTGATGAAGATTTAAAAAAAATAACCATTCCCGTTTTGGTGCTTATAGGAGATCATGATGTAATTAACTCAGATGAAAGTATAATTCGAGCCAAAGAGTTATTGAGTAATAGTAAAACCGAAACTATCGAAAATGCAGGACATTTTTTAAGTATTGATCAAGCCGAAAAAGTAAATAAACTAATGATTGACTTTTTAAAGTAATTCTTTAACGCATAAAACTTTGCGAACCTTGCGTAAACCTTTGCTAACTTTGCGGTTAATTCCTCCACCACAGATAATAAAGATTAAAAGGGTTCTATCCCTAACCGTCAGAACAGAATTTCGACATTTGTAAAAACCTTTGGACCTTTGCAACTCAGAACCTTTTTTAATCCACAAATTTCAATTTAAGATTTTACTTTGTAACTTTACAATCCCAACAATTCTAAATTAAATAAATGAATTTTCAAGTAGTCTCAGATTATAGCCCAAAAGGAGATCAACCGCAAGCAATCGAAAAATTGACCCAAGGTATAATTGATGGCGAAAAATACCAGACTCTCCTTGGAGTAACTGGTTCAGGAAAAACATTTACAGTTGCCAATGTTATTCAGGAAGTACAAAAGCCAACTTTGGTTTTGGCACACAATAAAACATTAGCAGCACAATTATATTCAGAATTCAAACAATTCTTTCCAAACAACGCCGTAGAATATTTCGTTTCTTACTATGATTATTACCAGCCAGAAGCATTTATGCCAGTAACTGGAGTATTTATCGAGAAAGATTTATCTATAAACGAAGAGTTGGAAAAAATGCGTTTAAGCACAACATCTTCCCTACTCTCAGGGCGACGCGACATATTAGTTGTAGCTTCCGTTTCTTGTTTATACGGTATCGGAAACCCTGTAGAATTCCAAAAGAATGTTATTGCGATAGAAAAAGATCAGGTTATTTCGAGAACCAAATTATTACATAGTCTGGTACAAAGTTTATATTCCAGAACCGAAGCCGATTTTAATCCTGGAAGCTTTAGGATAAAAGGAGATACTGTTGAGGTATATCCTAGTTATGCCGATGATGGATTCAGAATTCATTTTTTTGGAGATGAAATCGAAGAAATAGAATCATTTGATATAAAAACTTCTCAAGTAATCGAGAAATACAATAAACTAACTATTTATCCAGCCAATATGTTTGTAACATCTCCAGATGTATTACAAGGAGCGATTTGGCAAATACAGCAAGACTTGGTAAAACAAGTTGATTATTTTAAAGAAATAGGAAAACATCTTGAAGCCAAACGTCTTGAAGAACGTACCAATTTTGATTTAGAAATGATTCGCGAGTTAGGTTATTGTTCAGGTATCGAAAATTATTCTCGTTATCTGGACGGAAGAGAAGCAGGAACAAGACCATTCTGTTTATTAGATTATTTTCCCGATGATTACTTGATGGTAGTCGATGAAAGTCACGTAACCATATCTCAGGTTCATGCCATGTATGGAGGAGATAGAAGCCGTAAAGAAAACCTTGTAGAATATGGTTTCCGTTTACCTGCGGCAATGGACAATCGTCCTTTAAAATTCGAAGAATTTGAAGCCATGCAAAATCAGGTAATTTATGTTTCGGCTACTCCGGCAGATTATGAATTACAAAAAACAGATGGTGTAGTTGTAGAACAAGTCATTCGACCAACAGGATTATTAGATCCAATCATCGAAATTCGTCCTAGTTTAAATCAAATTGATGATTTAATCGAAGAAATTCAAATTCGTTGCGAGTTAGACGAACGTGTTTTAGTTACAACATTAACCAAAAGAATGGCCGAAGAATTAACCAAATACTTGACCAAAGTAAGTATTCGTTGTCGTTACATTCACTCCGATGTAGATACCCTGGAACGTATCGAGATCATGCAAGATTTACGAAAAGGAATTTTTGATGTTTTAATTGGAGTAAACTTACTACGTGAAGGTTTGGATTTACCCGAAGTTTCTTTAGTAGCAATTCTTGATGCCGACAAAGAAGGATTTTTGCGTAGCCATAGATCCTTAACACAAACTATTGGTCGTGCAGCGAGAAACCTCAACGGAAAAGCAATTATGTATGCTGATAAAATTACAGCAAGTATGCAGAAAACCATTGATGAAACCAATTATCGTCGTACAAAACAAATTAATTACAACCTCGAGAATAATATAACACCACAAGCATTAAATAAAAAAATCGATAGTGCTTTTACCAAAAATCCATTGGTAGAGTCTGAATTAGGTCATACCCTAAGTGTAGCTGCCGAACCTGATACTGCTTATTTATCCAAAGCCGAATTAGAGAAAATGATACGTGAAAAGCGTAAATCGATGGAGAAAGCAGCTAAAGAATTAGACTTTCTTCAGGCAGCAAAATTGCGTGACGATATTAAAAAGCTGCAAGAACAATTGGCTTAATTGTGTTGCTCCTGGAAAATTTTCAATAATATTTCAGGGTCAATCATCGCATTCGGTGCATTCTTCATTAAATTCAGAATACGTTTAGTTGCTATAGGATTCAATCCCATATCGATAGAAATTTGCTGTATTGCAGCAGCCTCTTTACTATGCAATATTCCGTCGCAATGCATGATTAAAGCCAATCTATAAAATTGCTGAATGCGCTGAAACTCCGATTTTATAACAACAGGAGGAACTTCCTGATGAAACAAATCCTTAAAAGTTACTTCGTCAATATTTAATTCCTGAGCAACTAGCGACAAAAAATCAAATTCCCTCTTATGTAATTCTCCATCAACAGTCGAGAAAGAAATCATTTCTAAAAGTAAACTTATTTTTTCGGCATCCGTATTCATCAAATTCATATTTTTAGCTAAAATATTGTTTTTAAATTTAAAATACAAAAACATCAGAAATGCAATTAATTATCAGAGCATACGATCTTAAATTAAAACACACATTTAGGATTTCAAGAAAAACAATTGATTACCAACCAACGGTAATTGTCGAATTAAAAAAAGACGGATTTTCAGGTTTTGGCGAAGCAACATCTAATCCATATTATAATATTACAATTCCGATACTAGAAAATGATATCGAGAAAATCAGACCGATAATTGAAACTATCGACAATGAAACTCCCGAAGAATTTTGGACAAAAATAAATCCATTATTACAAGAAAATAAATTTGCATTATGTGCATTAGACAATGCATATAATGATTGGTATGCTAGAAAACAAGGTAAGAAGCTATATCAATTATGGAATTATACTATCGAAAATAATCCACTGACCAATTATACTATCGGAATTGATTCTATCGAAAAAATGGTTTCAAAAATGAAAGAACTCCCATGGCCTATTTATAAAATTAAGTTAGGAACTCCAGAGGATATCGCCATAGTAACTGAATTAAGAAAACACAGTAATGCTGTTTTTAGGATTGATGCCAATTGTGGTTGGAATGTTGATGAAACTATTAAAAATGCCATTGAACTAAAAAAACTAGGAGTCGAATTTCTGGAGCAACCTCTCAAAGCAGATGATTGGAAAGGGCATCGAGAAGTTTTTAAACATTCGGTTTTGCCAATTGTAGCCGATGAAAGTTGTATTATCGAAAGTGATATTGCTAAGTGCCATAATCATTTTCATGGTGTAAATATAAAATTAATGAAATGTGGTGGTATCACGCCCGGACGACGAATGCTACATGAAGCAAAACAATTAGGATTAAAAACAATGATAGGTTGTATGACCGAATCTACTGTTGGAATTTCTGCAATTGCTCATTTATTACCAGAACTCGATTATGTTGATATGGACGGTGCTTTGCTATTAGAAAAAGATATAGCAAGTGGTGTTATAATACAAAATGGAGAAATAAAATATGCCGAAGGTAACGGAACGGGAGTTATCTTATATTAATCGTAATTTCAATATAAGGAAAGTGACTATTGAATTACTTTTAAAACGTACCTTTGTAAAAAATTAAACGATGACAAATAACGATATCCTAAAAAAACTACGCGTAGCCTTAATGCTCCGTGACGACCAAATAGTTGAAATATTAGAATTGGTAGATTTTAGAATTTCAAAATCAGAGTTGGGCGCTTTTTTTAGAGCCGAAGACCATGAGAACTATATGGAGTGTGGCGATCAGGTATTGCGTAACTTCTTAAACGGATTGGTAATTCATTTAAGAGGAACAAAAGAAAATCCTAAAAACCCTAATGAGGTTTTAGCTAAACACAAAGCAGAAATTCCTGCTAAAGATAGCACAAAGGAAAGACCAGAATTTAAAGCTAAACCAAAAGATGAAGAAAGTGCCAGAGGAGATCAAAGGCCATCTAAATCTGGAACTGGTGCAAAAAAGCCTTTTAAAAAGAATAATAGTAAGTCTACTCCAAAAATACAAGTAGTTGAAAAAGTAAAATTCAACTTCGGTAAAAACAAAAAATCCTAAGCTCACACTTAGGATTTTTTTTATGCCATTATGTTAAAGTGAAACCATTTTTGTGTTTTCAATCCCAATTCTGAATTCATTTTAAATTCGAATCTGTATTTTTGTCTAAAATTAGATATTAAAACATGAAAAGACTTATTTTATTTTTAGCATTTGTATTCGTTACCCAAATAAATGCACAAGAGCGTCCAAAACTAGTAGTTGGAATTGTTGTGGATCAAATGAAGATGGAATATCTCTATCGATTCTCTGATGACTTTACTCCTAATGGCTTCAAAAGGCTTATGAATAATGGATACACGTTTCAGAACATGCATTACAATTACATGCCTACTTACACTGCTCCTGGACATGCATCTATTTACACAGGAACAACTCCTGCAACACACGGAATTGTAAGTAATGAATGGTTTAGCCGAAAATTAGGAAAACAAATGTACTGTACTGATGATGCTGGTGTAGTAACTGTAGGCGATGGTACAAAGGAAGAAGGCGAAATGTCTCCAAAAAACTTATTGAGCACAACTATTACCGATGAGTTAAGAATGGCTACCAATTTTGAAGGAAAAGTAATTGGTGTAAGTCTTAAAGATCGTGGTGCAATTTTACCAGCTGGACACTTTGCTAATTGGGCTTTTTGGTATAGCAAAACAGGTTCATTTATTTCTAGTACTTTTTATGGAGATAAACTACCTGATTGGGTTACACAATTTAATAGCGAAAAACATTTTTTACCATACATAAACAAAGGTTGGGATTTATATAAACCAGTTGCAACTTACAACGAGAGTTTACCAGACAACAATCCTTACGAAGGAAAATTATACAATAGTGCAGCTCCAGTTTTTCCATACAACTTAAAAGAAATGTATGATAAAAATGATGCTGGAGTTATTCGTTCTACTCCATTTGGAAATGACTTGTTAGCCGAATTTGCTAAAAAAGCAATCGAAAAAGAAGAATTAGGAAAAGATAATATTACAGATTTCTTAACGGTTAGTTTCTCATCTACAGATTACGTTGGGCATTTATTAGGACCACGTTCTATGGAGTTACAAGATACTTATTTACGTTTAGATCAAACTATAGCCGACTTTTTAGCTTACTTAGACAAAACTGTTGGTAAAGATAATTACTTACTTTTCTTGACAGCTGATCATGCCGGAGCAGAAAATGTAAATTACCTTAAAGATCGTAAATACAATGTAAATAGTATTAGCCCTAAAGATATCCGTAAAAACCTAACTGATTTTTCTGTAAAGACGTTTGGTCAGGATTTAGTTTTAAACTATTCTAGCTTCAACTTATTCTTCAATAAAGAAATAATCAAAAACAAAAAATTTGATTTTGTGAAAGTTAAACAAGCTTTCAAAGATTATTTAATGGCTCAGGATTACGTAAAAAGAGTATATACCGAAGAAGACATTTTAAATGCTACAGGTAATGATTACTACTTAAACTTTATTGTAAAGGGATATGATGTAACTCAAAACGGGGATTTAATTGTATTAGACAAACCAGGTTATATCGAATATATGGGAACGGGAACTTCTCACGGAACACCATATACATATGACACACACGTTCCAGCAATTTTTTACGGTTGGCATATTAAAAAAGGGGAATCATACAACAAGAAAACAATTACTCAAATTGCACCAACAATTGCTCAAAAAATAAAAGTAACGTTCCCGAACGGAACAGAAGCAAATGTTCTGGAAGAAGTTTTAGACAAAGAGAAAAAATAATCTTTTTTCTTAATCCTAAAAAAGGGCTGTATTTATATAAATACAGCCCTTTTTGCTATACAATAGTTCCCTTTATTACTTCGGCTAAATTGCTACTTTTTATATCACATGCCTCTATTAAAGACATTTTACTCCTTTATTTTATATTCATTTATAGACTCTTTTTAAACTTTGCAAACAACCTCAACAGTTAAATCTCTTAAACTTAAAAAATAATATTCTTATAAATTGTTAAAACATCTTAGATTACCTTGTTTTTAAGGCAATTTACTTCTATATACATCAAAATTTACTATCTGATAAATATCATCATAATGTAGCAAATATCTGAATATTTTTAATACTACAATTAAGGGATATTATTATGATTAAGATTTTAAATTATTTATTACCACCACGCAAATGGGTACCCTTTGTTATAATGGCAGTGGGTATAGGAATGGGATTATTTGCTTATTTATTATATGTATCTAACGCAGTCTCGTACCTCTCAGACGATCCTAAAACATGTGTTAACTGCCATGTAATGACTCCTTTTTATGCTACTTGGCAACATAGCTCCCATGCAAGGGTTACCAATTGCAATGATTGCCATGTACCACACAACAATGCCTTTAATAAATACTTTTTTAAGGCAAAAGATGGTATTTATCATGCAACCGTATTTACATGGAGAGCAGAGCCACAAGTTATCCATATAAAGGAAGCTGGTACTGATGTAGTTCAAAAAAACTGCCAACGTTGCCATAGTGATCTTAATGCTAATGTTAGTACAACAGGAGTAACTCTGGAAAGCAAAAAACATGGTGAAGGAAAACTATGCTGGGATTGTCATCGTGAAGTTCCTCATGGTAGAGTAAATAGTTTATCGTCTGTACCAAATGCCAGAGTTCCTTTGTTGGAATCTCCTATTCCTGAATGGCTACAAAAACAAACCGATAGTACAAAAACTGCAAAAAAGAAAGAATCGAATCAAACAAAATAGAATAAGAATTAAAATTTTCAATTAAATACAGATATAATTATGGCACCACTAAAAGAAATTATAAAACGCAAACCATGGTTAGGATGGGTAATGTTTGGCATTACCATGTTAGTTGTGTTTATGCTTGGCTTATTAGTTAATAGCGTAATGGAACGTCGTACAGAAGCTTTATTTGTTAATAAAGTATTAGCTCCTGTCGGTGAATTTGAATCAAGAAATGAAGTTTGGGGAGCAAATTATCCTCGTGAGTTCCAAACTTATTACCAAACTGCCGATACCAGTTTTACAAGTATGTACGGTGGCGGAAAAATGAGAGATATGCTACATGAAGATCCACGTATGGTAGTTCTTTGGGCAGGTTATGCTTTCGCGAAAGATTACAATCAAGGCCGAGGACATTTTTATGCCATAGAAGACATCAACAATACCTTAAGAACAGGAGCGCCTAAAGGACCTCAAGACGGACCTCAGCCATCTAGTTGCTGGGTATGTAAATCTCCAGATGTGCCCCGTATGATGGATAAACTAGGTATAGATGAGTTTTACAAACAAACATGGGCATCTTTAGGGCCAGAAATTGTAAATCCTATAGGATGTGCCGATTGTCACGATTCTAAAACAATGAATCTAAAGATCACACGCCCAGCATTAATCGAAGCTTTTAAAGAGCAAGGAAAAGATATTACCAAAGCTACACATAACGAGATGCGCTCATTAGTTTGTGCACAATGTCACGTAGAATATTATTTTGATAAAAAATCTGTAGAAGGCGCGGTTAAAGTAAAATTCCCATGGAAAAACGGTATGACTGTAGAGGATATGGAGAAATATTATGATGATATCGATTTTACAGACTTTGTCCATGCATTAAGTAAAGCACCAATTCTTAAAGCACAGCATCCAGATTATGAGATTCATCAAATGGGTATCCACGGACAAAGAGGCGTTTCTTGCGCAGATTGTCATATGCCATATAAAAGCGAAGGAGGTCAAAAATTTACCGATCATAAAATACAATCTCCACTTAATAACGTAGCAAATTCTTGTCAGGTTTGTCACCGAGAAGAAGAAAAAACATTGGTTGCAAACGTAAACGAGCGTCAACAAAAAATTCATCAAATACGTATTGAACTAGAAGACCAATTGGTAAAAGCACATCTAGAAGCAAAACTAGCTTGGGATAAAGGAGCAACAGAAGCTCAGATGAAAGGTATCCTGAAATTAATTCGTCAATCACAATGGCGTTGGGACTTTACAGCAGCATCTCACGGAGGGTCGTTTCATGCACCATTAGAAACTGCAAGAGTTATTACAAATGGGTTAAACAAAGCTGCCGAAGCAAGGATTGAATTAAGTAAAGTATTGGCTTCATTAGGACAAACTACACCTATGCAATATCCTGATATTTCTACCAAAGAAAAAGCGCAGAAATTCATAGGTCTTGATATGGACAAAGAGAAAGCCAATAAAACCGAATTCAAAAAAACAGTTTTACCTAAATGGCTAGATGAAGCTAAGAAAAAACAACTGCTATATTCTAATCCTGCCAAATAACAAACAATAAGTATAAAGAGGGTTTGTATAAGTTATTATCAACCTTACAACCCTCTTTAATTAAAAGTTCCAAATTAAGAAAAGAATGAGATTAGTTAATTTTGAAAAACATAAAATTCCAAAAAGAAAGCTCTGGCAATATCCTTGGGATTATAAAGAATCTTTTATAATTGCTGCCGGATTATTACTAACGGGTTATTTATTACAAATAACAACCAGAACTAGTATTAAAGCCATTGGAGCACCTATAAATTATATCATCGGTGGTTTATTTATTGGCATGTTACTTTTGCTGCATTTTACCAGTAGGACACATCCTTGGGTAAAATGGCTAAGATCAGTTCCAGCATCTGTTAGTGCAATTACTTTGGTTTTAATACAAGCCGTTATCATGGGAACGCTTCCTCAACAAAATTTTGTCGAAGGAGTAAAACCTGATTTATTCGGATTCTCATTTGTATTAACAAGTTGGCCATTTATTATCGCGCAATTGTATTTTCTTATTACACTTGGTCTCGCAACCCTTAATAGAATGACTCCATGGCAATGGAAAAACTGGGGTTTTATATTAAACCATTTAGGGCTTTTTATAGCAATGACAGCGGGAATTTTAGGTAGTGGAGATTTACAACGCTACACAATGAAATTATACGAAAACCAACTTGTATGGGGAGCCGAAAACGAAAAAGGTGTTATGATCCCCATGCCTATTGCATTTGAACTTACAAGCTTTGACATGGAAACCTTTGCCCCAAAACTTGCATTTGCCGATATTACAAACAATAGTATTGAGACAAAAGGAGTAAACGCGCTTAGAATGATTAATAAAGGAGATAGCTATGACTATAAAGGCTATAAAATTAAAATCATTAATTATATAGAAAATAGCAAGTTTACTGGTAATGGTTATTTTCAGGTAAATGAAGAAGGAGCAACACCAGCTGCATTAGTCGAAGTAAAATCGGCTACAATAGATACTACTGCATGGATTAGCTGCGGAAGTTTTGCAACCGAATATTCCTATTTACAATTAAACGATAAAGAAGCAATCGTAATGTTACAGCCTGAAGCAAAAAAATACAGTTCGCATGTAAATGTTTTTGTTAAAGACGAGAAAAATGATAAAACAGTAATCGAAGTCAATAAACCTTATAAAGTAAACGGATGGAAAGTGTATCAATTAAGTTATGATGAAAAATTCGGAAAATGGTCCAAATTAAGCGTCATAGAATTGGTTCGTGATCCTTGGTTACCTATTGTTTACTCTGGGATTTTCATGATGATAATAGGAGCAGTTTATTTAATATTTAAAGGAAGAGGAACCGTAGTTTAAACAGTTATATGTTTAAATGAATGTTTGAAATTGTATATAAATTAAGATTTTTTAAATGAATTATTGGATCTATTTTTCTCACTACGCCCTTGTGGCGATTATTTGTTGGTTAGTCTGCATGCTTTTACAAGTTGTAAAAAGCACACGTAATAAAACAGTACCTATACTGCTTTTTGCAACATTAGGTGGTTTGGCAATGGTAGTATTTACCTATAACTTATGGCAACACTTGGGGCGACCACCTATGCGCACACTTGGCGAAACAAGACTTTGGTATGCAGTATTCTTACCCATTATAGGCGTAATAACCTATACCCGATGGAAATACAAATGGCTCTTAAACTATAGTTTGGTTATGGCAACAGTATTCCTAACCATTAACTATCTTAATCCAGATACCTACAACAAAGCCTTAATGCCAGCCTTACAAAGTATTTGGTTTGTTCCTCATGTTTTGGTTTACATTTTTTCTTATGCCTTACTAGCAGCATCATCTATTGTAGCGTGTTATGGATTATACGAATATTATAGAGGCACTTATAAAGATGCTATACTCCAACTTGCAAACAATCTAGTATATGTAGGTTTTGGATTCCTTTCCTTAGGATTATTGTTTGGCGCTTTATGGGCAAAAGAAGCTTGGGGACATTACTGGACATGGGATCCCAAAGAAACCTGGGCAATGCTTACCTGGTTAGGATACTTAATTTATATACACATGCGTTACCGTTACCCAGATAGTATTAAACCCGTTTTAATAACCTTGGCATTAGCATTTGTTGTATTATTACTTTGCTGGTTCGGCGTAAACTATATGCCCTCTGCAGCGCAAAGTGTCCATACCTACTCCAATACATAAAAAAAAAGAGCAGCAACTATATTTTAGTTGTTGCTCTTTTTTACTTTTATAAAGTATCTATCATCTAAATCTATTCCGAACGATGATATCCTTGAGTTTGGCTTTTAAATCTTCGCCCGTATCATAAACCATTTGCTCGTTATTAGGAAATGGCACGGCACGTTTATTAAAATAGCCAATATAACTATCCTCACAAGCATTTCTATCCCCTCTATAAGTTGCATAAGTATAATCAAAAATAAACTCACTCGTTATAGGAAATGATTGTATTAACTGATTTCCTTTTAAATCAATATAATCAACCTTTGCAGTTACCTGACAAGATTTAAATTGTCTGAACTCATATATATTTGCCCGAAGCGTTCTATAATTATCCACTTTTATTTCGCGACCTAAGCTATCCTTAACTGGTCTTCCTCTACCATCCAAAAGAGTTCTTACACCATCTTTAATCTCTCTTTCCTTAATAAACTCCTTTTCTTTAATCTGCTCAGGCGAAATAAATATCTCTCTAAAATTTAGTACTAGACTGTAATCATAAATAACATTTTTCTGTCTGGCGCTATGGTAAACAGTCCATTTATCGTTTAAACCATACGTGCTAAAATCTAGCAAATCGTTTTGAAGCTGTTTTGGGATAACCATATTCGTTTCGTTTTTAGCATAAACATCAACAAAATCAGTTCCTTTAAACAAAGCCTCATCCATAAGCTTTTTAGTATTCTTATATCCGGGATTTATACTTTCCAAATAAGCAAAATCATCATACGCTTTTCTAAAATCCAGTTTATTTTTAGATTTTAAAAGTACCGAAGCGTTTTCATATAAGTATTTTGACAACGCATTTTTGCTACTTACAATTTGCTCCGAATAATTATCAAACGGGAAATAAGCATTTTTTCCTTGCTTCATTAATTGTAATGGCAACAAAGGTCTTATTTTCTCCTGACGATTATTTAATTGAATATAGGTATTATAAACACGCTCTATATTAGCAGGATTAGCTTCCTTAGCCATCATATCAAGATTGCGTAAATCTCTTTCTTTTGCTTTAGCAAAAGCCTCTTCCAGCAAATAAACATAATCTTGTTTCCCCTTAGAATCCTTTTTATTCCTTAATCCCTCAACAGCACGATTTATTGCTCCATCATAATCACCATCACTTAACAACGATTGAGTAGTTTTTACACCACAAGAAAACGCCAAAATCGATATTGAAAAAAGTATTATAATCTTTTTCATTCCTTAATTTTTTAAAGTGCAAATATATCTGTTTTAGATCAATTCAGATAAATAGGATCATGATTTAAAATTTAAGAAGCAAAAACTTTCATTTTCATAACAACCTAACTTCCCGCTGTACGCTAAATCTTTTTCTTGAGATCCTTCCTCCGTCAGGATGGCAAGAAAAAGGATACCGCTCCCATCGGGGCTAAATTAGAGATGCTTTTTTCAAGATAGTAACCTCGTAGTAATTTGACTTTCAGTATTTAATCAAAAATATATTTTATTTTGGCCAATATAAAACATTAAATTTATGTCCATCTGGATCAGAAAAACCAAAGAAATATCCTTTTCCATAATCTTGTGGTTCGGCGAAAATTCTTCCTCCTGCTTTTTTAACGTTCTTTAGCCATTGATCTACTTCATCTTTGCTTTCGGCAGAAAGTGAAAATATAATTTCATTTCCAAGTTTTAAATCAGTCATTTCAGCATCAACAGCCCACTTAAATCTATCTTTTATAAAAAAATGAATTATAAAATTATCGTCTCCAAAAGTAAAACTTGTTAGTTCTTCAGATACACCGTGACCGTTTCGTTTAAAGCCTAGATCGCTATAAAATTTGGTTGTTCTTTCTAAATCTTCTACTCCCAAATTAGCCCATATTTTTTTAGTTTCCATAAGATTCATTTTAAAAATTAGAGTTTAATTCCGATTATTAAATAATTAATCGCACACTAAATTTATGACTTTTTAAATTAAAAAAATAGAGATGCACTATTGCGCACCTCTACGGATTCAGATTAGATATAAGATAATGTTTGTTTTACAAAACAATGTATTGTAGAGATGCATCGAAGTACATCTAACATATAGTTCTATTTTAATTGCCTTCTACTTTTTATTTGATACACAATTTCCCAAAACAATATAGATAAAAAGGCGTAAACCATTAATGCCGTTTTAATCCCATGAGGGTCATATTTTGAAAACAGACGTAAATCACCAAACTTCAATGCTAGATATAAGGCCAAAGATGCAATTACAGCAGAGCATATTATATTTAGTAAAGGAGTCCATTTTAATACCCTAAAAGAGAAAATTAAATTGATAAGAAGAAAACCACAGCCTAAAGTTATAAATCTATGATCTTTTAATTTTTCGCCCAGTGTCAGTAAAAATGAAGTTGAAAAACTATAGGTAAAGAATAATAAGGAATAAATCAGAATGCGTATTTGTAATTTCATTTTTTGTTATTTTTTTTGATTCGCCGAAATTACAAATTAAAAATGAAGCCTAGATTAGGTTAACCTTGATAATTCATGTTATAAATCTATGTTACCAATTTTGCTAACGCGAGCGTCCCGCTCGTGAACATAAGTCACCTAAATGATATGATAAACAAACGGGAAATAGATTATGGACACGAGCGGGACGCTCGCGCCAGAGGAGAGCTAATCTCTTTCAGCAATAGATAAGTTTCCATTTGTACTCAAGATTATTACTTTTTTATTTTTAGGATTTATAATAATGTTTGATTCATCATCGTATAAAAACGAAATCCAATATTTGCAAATTATCCCCCATTTAGATTCTATTCCTGAATATTTATTCCAAAAAAACATAACCTCATCATCTTCCTCCCAATCAATTAATGGCTTAACAATTTCGTTGAAAGCTTCAGTATTAATTTCGTTCCAGTCATTTTGCCAATTGTATCCTTTTTTAATTTCATTTTTTATTTTCCATTGGTCAGGATTATTTATGAGCATAAGATGTTTTTGACTTTCTGAAATATATTTATTCCAAATTTGGGAACAATAATTATTTGTGAAGGCTTGTATTTCTGGTTTATCAAAATCAGTTAAAGTCGGATAACAATATTCATTTTCAAAATAATAGAATTTTTCTAGAGAATCATATTTCTTATCTAGACTAGCTTTTTGTTCGTCTTCAATTTGTTTTTCCCAAGATTCAATAGCCAAATCGACATCATTAAATTTATCAATTAATTCTTTCGCAGTACTTAGACCTATATTTAGTTTTAATTTAACTAGATTTATTTTCTCCAAGTCTTTCATATTTATATCTTAGTGTGGCAAAGTTTCATTTTAATAAACGTACTGTGTGAAGTCTCCCGACTTCGTACCCATTTTAATAATCTTTAATCTTTTTGATTTACTACTTTCCTACTGTTATAGCTACAAAGTCGGGAGACTTCGAAAGCAGTATTATTTGTTCAATGATTTTTTCATTATATCATTTTTCTCAAAGTTATACTAATTCTTCCGATTTCTGTTTTTGATTGTGGAATCGAGTGTTGCCAATTTTCTTGAACTTCTTGCGTCATATAAATCAAACTACCTTCCGTTAATTCAAAGCTTTCAAATAACTCAGGATTTAATATATTTCTAAATTTCAGAATTCTAATTGCTCCAACTGAAATAATTGCAACTCCAGTTTGTGGTTCTAAAATATCAATTTGGTCTGAATGATAACCCATTTTAGATTTTCCATCTAAGTAATAGTTTATGAGACAATTATTAGGTTCAAAACCAATTATTTTCGAAACTTTTTGATTAATTTCTTTTAGTTCAGGTAGAAATTCTTGGAATGGATATTCTATTTGAGAATAATTGTATGCTTTTCCAAAACTTGCAGTTTTTCTGGCACTCATTCTTTCGTCCCATGTCACATTTACCTTCAAATTTTCGAATAGTTCGTTTGGGTTTTCAATAAAATTTTCAACAAATGTAATTCCTTTCATTTTTTTCTTTATTTCAAATATATTTATTTTTTCTTACAAATGACTTTAAGTCGTTATGATTGTCTAATGAAAACGAAGATTGCGTCAAGGATAGAGACGGTATCCTTTTACAAAATGAAACGAAGAAAAGAATATAGCCCTTTTTCATTGGTAAACACCCAAATTATTAAATATTTAAGTCCCAATATCCACAATCTTCTCATTTCTTTAAAAGACAAGTTTGTGTAGAAAACCTTAGACTTCTCTCTGTTTAACAAGCAGATTCAATTAACATAAAACAAAAAAATCCCATTTCAGAAGAAATAGGATTAAGCAAGGATTAAATACAGAATTACTATTAACTGTAATGTTTTCTATATTCAATTATATTTAAAACATTAGTATCCGTTTTTGGCTTTTTGTAAGTTTTAAAAGGAATAAATCCAAGTTTTTCAGGTATTTTTCGGCTAGCGATATTTTCTTCATCCACAGGATATAAAATGTATTCAACCTTAAAATTTTGTTCAATAAACTCAATTATTTTGGTAATTATCTCCGTACCAAAACCTTGACCTTGAGATTCTTTTTTTAACCACAAACCAACCTCTATCGATTCTGGATTTATATTATGAATTCCACAGCAACCCATAAATTTTTCATCAATATCAAGAACAACAAATACTATATCTGTTTTTTCTAATAAGCCTTTTTTAGAATTAAGAACAAAATCAATAATCTCATTTTTATTTCCTTGAGGATTAAAAGGCATAAACTTAGTTACCTCACTAGTAAAGCTTTCATAAATATCATCGATATATTTTTCTTCAATTGGTTTTAAGATCAATCGTTTAGTTTTGATAAAAATATTTGTGTTTAACTTCAAATTAAAATGATTTATGTTTTTTTTATAAACTTAGGACTTGAGTATTATCATAGCAATTTACTCTTGCTGAATCCATTCGTATTTTCCGTCTTTTAAATAAATTACCCCGCCACCACAACTTTCTTCGGCGTGAATAAATATTCCGTCATTCAATAATTTTATTTTATCAGCTTCATTAACTTCTTCGTCAGCCATTATTTCGCCTTCGTCATTTATATTATTCCAATATAATTCATTCTTGGGAGCTTTTTCAAATATTCCAGCCCAATCAATCTCATCAAAACCTCGTTCTAGAATATTATTTCCCATTCCTAAATAATCCGTTCTTTTTCCATTTCCGAATATGATTCTTAAACCGCTTTTCTCATTTTTGGTACTTCTTACAATTTCAACAGTTTCATTCAATCCATCTCCATCTAAATCACAGGAAATCTTGTTTACTTTATGCTTTTTAGAAACTACAATTGTATCAGAATTCTTGGTTTCTTTTTCTTGAGGTTTTATTATTGTATCAACTTTTAAACTTTCAACTTTATCGTTTTGCGTTTTTTCTTCTTTTTTACAAGAGATAAAAATGAATGCAGCAACTATTAAAATTCTAATTTTCATATTCCTAATTTTCTATTTTTTCTTGTTATCTAGTATTTAGCTTTATACGCAACGAAGTCGGGATTTCTCTTCAGCCGATATTATTATTCAAAAACTTCTTTAATTTCATTCCACTTATATACCTTCTCCCTGAAGTTTAGATGCTTTGCATAATTTTTATTAAAATAATCCGGATCACTCATATTGTTATCTTTAAAAGACACACTTATATTTTTCCCTTTACGAGGTAGCTCTATTGTAAATTGAGTACTTGACAAATCCTCTTTAACCGATTGACTAGTATTTTTTTTAGTGAATTCAGTAACAAGATTATTTATAAAAACTTCAAAATTTGAAGTGTAACTTTTTAAATAACCATTTCTTGCTTCGGTCAAGTTTTCGTCTTTGTATTCAAAAAATTTAAAATTATGTTGATGAAACCCTCCATTACTTCCCAAAATACTAGAAAGTGCAATCAACTTTTTATTTTTAACATTCCAATATGCTATTTCGTAAATCCCATATCCTGATGGTCCATCTGGATAACTTTGTTCCAACCGCAAATACCCATTTTTAATATCATACTCTACTGTGTATAGCATATCATATTTTTCTAGTCTTTTATTTTTAATCAAACTTTTTCTTTCAACATAACATAGACTATCTACGTATTCTGATGGAATCGAATAAAAGAAATCTATAATATTTTGAGCACATAAATTTTGAATAGATAAGAATAAGATGCTCAAATAAAATACTTTTTTCATTGGTGGTAATTATTAATAAATTATGTTTTAATACTTATACTCCTTCTTACAGATTTAATTTGAATTATCAATACTAGCATATTCTTTTAATAATTCTTCACTTTTAGTATCTCCGTGATCAATAAAATATTTTAATATACCGTTAATTAATTCTCGAGATCCTAAATCAATGATTCCGTACTTTTCTTGTAAATCATACTCCTCTATAAATTGATTGTAGGTTACAATTCCTTTTTTCTCAAAATCTAATGTAATCCAAAATAAAAACACAGCTTCATTATCGTAGGCTGGATAATTAAAAGTGTAGAGCTCTGCAACGTCGCTAATATCAATGTTAGAATTATTGTCTAAAATTTTTCTAAACACCTCATTACTCTTACTACCCTGATATGATTTAGAATCTACTTTATGATTATCTAAAGCTTCTTTAATTTGTATGTCATTCAAATTAAAAATAGGATTTGAATGGGTTCGTAAATGAATAACATAATTTAATATTTCTTCATCAGTCATTTTTGTGTTGATGTGATCACTGATTGTTTTTAATAAAACATTACTCGAAAGGGAAGTAAAACCTAAGATATCCTTTTTACTTAAACTTGCTAAATGGGTATCTTCAATATAATTTCTACCTCGATGAGACATACAAACAGGATCACATAATTCTGTTGCATTATGTTTCGTTAGGATTCGTTCAAAATAGATTATCGCTAAATATTTTACGCAATTTACATTCCCTAATTTCGCTCCTGTTTTAAAATGATTTATAGGATGTCCATCAGCAATACTAAAATAGCCATACGATTCCATTAACCCTGCAGTGTAAAAACTTTCAGGTATTTTTAAATCATTTTTACCCTCGATAAAACTGACTAACTTATCGTTTACATCTATAAAATCTGAATCTTTAAGTGCATTATAATTAGCGTAAATTTCCATTGCTGCTTCTACTCTATTATTTAAAGTATCAATGGATTGTTTCGATGCATTTTGATTTAAAAAATCAGTTAGGAAAGCTATATATTTTTTCCTGACAGCAATTTCGTCTTCACTACTATGATCTATAGAATCATCACTTTGCGACGCAATAGTATCTGATGTAGGATTCTTGTGTGTTTTTGGGATATTACTCTCTTTGGTTTTGCAATTAAAAAATAGCACGAATAACAAACAAAATACGTATGAATATTTTTTATTATTTTGATAAAAATCATTGAATTCAAATTTCATTTTTTTGGTTTTGGTTTAGGTTTAGGTTTAGGTTTAGGTTTATTTTTTAATCAATGGTATCTATTATTTTTAAGATATCTTTTGTTACATTATCTTGTCGAAATTCGATAAGACAATCTAATATCTCTATTTTTCCTGATTTAGTTTTTCAGACTTTTCGTGTTTTTTCATTTCTATTTCAAATAATTCATCTTCATCTAAAGGTTGTTTTAAGTCTGAACCTCCTTTGTGAGGAAATTGAACATAATTTTCTGATGGGTTTGGAAGTTTATCTTCACATTCTTTTGAACATAAATTTGTTAAGAGGGGCAAAATATCTGTCCCTACTTTTAATGAAATCCATAATTGATTTGTCTCATGGTAAGTAATTGCCTTTTTGCAAACACTACAATTTATAGTATCTCCAAAATACCTAACTGGATTGTGGTTTAAACGAGGAAATCCCATTCTATGCTTATAATTACCATATAATGCTCTTGTGCTAACTCTACTACTCTTAAGTTTTTTGCAATTTAAAATTTCGTAAGGAAACCAATGTAAGTCATATGAGGTATAAGGATCAAAATCTTCAAGCGATTCCATATCTCCAATTTCTGGTGGAATACGTTTTAGATTGCTACCATACAATCTGATTTTTTTTACATTCTTAAGTTTTGAAATTGTCTCTGGCAATGTATGTATTTGAGAAAACAATTCTCTACCAAGTTCTTCAACAGGAGAAAATTCATCGCCATTCTCAATTGCAACTTTATCTACATACTCGCAAAGTTTTTTCCAAGCTGGAGAATTTCTATCTTGTACATCATTTTCAATTTTAGAAATTCTGTTTTTCATTGTTCTTTTCTATTGAGTTTTATATAATTAGTCCTAATATATTTAGTCTTGCAAGCGCTGGACTTGTCTTGCGAAAATATTAAAATAATACTTACAAATCTTTAATTATTTTATATTTTTCTTATGAAAACAAGGACTGCGTGAAGGATAGAGGCGATATCCTTTTGTGAAGAGAAACGGAACAAAAGATAAAGCCGAAAGCCTGACCCGGAGGGACACGCCCAAAATATTAAATTTCAATTCTAAGCTTTGTGGTTATTTTGCATGAACTTCTCCCGAAGCTTCGGGATCGCTAAACCTGACAATTAGAATAACAATATTGAGTAAAAAAAAATCCCATTCACCTTTCGGGAATGGGATCTTTTAAATTGACATTCTTTTTTTTATTTTAAACTGTTGCAGCAACTTCTTGTGGCAACGCGATTTGATTTCTTAATAAATCTTCGAATGTTTCATGAGCACGAATTAAATGTCCTTCGCCTTTAATCCATAAAACTTCGGCTGGTTTGTATCTTGAATTATAATTAGAAGACATTGAGAAACAATAAGCTCCAGCATTTCTAAAACTCAAGATATCACCTTCTTTAATTTCCGAAATTCTTCGGTTATTGGCAAATGTATCTGTTTCGCAAATGTACCCAACAACTGAATAGAAACGCTCTTTTCCTTTAGGGTTAGAAATGTTTTCGATATGATGTTGTGAACCATATAACATAGGACGAATCAAGTGGTTAAAACCACTGTCGATTCCTGCAAATACAGTAGATGTCGTTTGCTTTACAACATTTACTTTCGCCAGAAAGAAACCTGCTTCACTTACCAGGAATTTACCTGGTTCGAAAATCAAGGTTAAATCTTTTCCGTATTCTGTACAAAACGAATTGAATCTTTTTGATAATTTTTTACCTAATTCTTCAATATCAGTTTCGATATCATCTTTTTTGTATGGTACTTTAAATCCACTTCCGAAATCTAGGAATTCTAAGTTTTTGAAGTTTTTAGCAGCGTCGAATAAAATTTCGGCAGCATATAAAAACACTTCAATATCCAGAATATCTGATCCTGTATGCATATGAATACCTACGATATGCATTTTTGTATTCTCTACAATACGCACTAAATGTGGCAATTGATGAATAGAAATCCCAAATTTACTATCGATATGTCCTACAGATATATTAGTATTTCCTCCTGCCATTACGTGCGGATTGATACGAATACAAACTGGTGTATTAGGATATTTGGTTCCGAATTGCTCCAGAATAGATAGGTTGTCGATGTTTATTTGTACACCCATTGCAGCAACTTCTTCAATTTCTTCAAGAGAAACTCCGTTTGGTGTATAAAATATTCTTTCAGGTTCATATCCAGCGTGAAGTCCTAGTAATACTTCCTGAATAGATACTGTGTCTAACCCAGACCCCATATCCTTTAACAACTGAAGTATTGCAACATTGGACAAGGCCTTCATGGCATAGTTAATTCTAAGATTCTCTACTTTAGAGAACGCTTTAGTTAACCTGTTGTATTGTGATTGGATTTTTTCAGCATCATACACATATAATGGACTTCCAAATTGGTCTGCTAATTGCAGTAAATCTTTTGATTGCATTGTTAAACTATTTTTGACAAATTTATTACTCTTTTGAATACCCACCAATAAAATGTAAAATAATAACAAATTATAACAATTTGTTTAAAATCAAACATTTTGTGCGCTATTTTAAATTTATATAAAATCCTCTTTAGATCCTAAGCTGCTAAGGATCTAAGATACTAAGTTTTTTGCCACAGAGTGTTTAATGCATAATATTTTTTTGCCGCGAATGACTCGAATTTTCTCTAATTTTTATTTTTGGAATTTTACTAAGCACGAGTTTAATAAGCCTCATTTGTGAAATTGCTTAACCTATTTGCTATTATTCGGATCGTAGCAAACCAACAAAACCCTTTAATCAGAGAAATTCGCAGCAAAAAAAGCTGCTAAGATTCTAAGCTACTAAGGTGATTAAGTAAAAAACTTAGAATCTTAGTCGCTTAGTGCCTTAGCAGCTTAGCAAAAGTGTGTTGTTTGTTGGTTTATAGACTTGGTAAGTCTCCGCTTCCTTTTGTTGGTAAATTTGTAGATCCCATTAAATATAAATCTACTTCTCTCGCAGCCTCACGACCTTCGGAGATTGCCCAAACAATTAAGGATTGTCCTCTGCGCATATCTCCAGCTGTAAAGATATGTGGAACATTTGTTTGATAATTTGTCGCTTTGTAATTGCTTCTCATATCCAACTGTAATCCTAATTGATCGCTTAATGTTTTTTCTGGTCCTGTAAATCCAAGTGCCAATAATGCTAAATCACATGGCCAAATTTTCTCTGAACCTTCTTTTTCTATAAGTTCTGGTCGTTGTCCCGGAGTCATTTTCCAAGCTACTTCTACCGTTTTTAAACCTACTAATTCTCCTTTTTCGTTTGCAAGAAACTCTTTGGTATTAATTAACCAGTTTCTGTCACAACCTTCTTCATGTGAAGATGATGTTTTAAGTTGCAACGGCCAAAAAGGCCAAGGTGTTGTTTCGCTTCTTCCAACTGGTGGTTTTGGCAAAATTTCAAAATTTGTAACCGATTTTGCTCCATGTCTATTTGAAGTTCCGATACAATCTGATCCTGTGTCTCCTCCTCCAATAACAATTACATCTTTACCAGTTGCTTTTATTTGGTTTGGAATTTCTTCACCAAATAAAACTTTTGTTTGCTGTGTTAAGAAATCCATTGCCTGAACAACTCCTTTGCTTTCGATTCCTTTAGTTGGCAAGCTTCTTCTTTCTGTAGCTCCTCCACATAAAACAATCGAATCGAATGCATTTAATTCTTCAATACTATAATTAACTCCAACATTTACATTGGTTTTAAAAACAATTCCTTCAGCTTCTAATATTACTACACGTCTGTCGATAATTCCTTTTTCTAATTTAAAATTAGGAATTCCATAACGCAATAATCCACCAATTGCATTATCTCTTTCAAAAACCGTAACTGTGTGTCCTGCTCTGTTTAATTGCTGTGCTGCTGCTAAACCTGCAGGACCAGAACCAATAACCGCAACTGTTTTTCCTGTTCTCTTTTTTGGAGGTTGTGGTTTAATCCAACCTTCAGCAAAACCTCTTTCGATAATATTTTTCTCGATATTCTCAATCGCAACTGGTTCTTTGATAATTCCTAATACACATGATTTCTCACAAGGTGCAGGACATAAACGACCTGTAAATTCAGGAAAGTTATTTGTTGATTGCAAAATTTTTAATGCACTCTCCCACTCTTCCTGATGTACCATATCGTTAAAATCTGGAATTAAATTCCCTAACGGACATGCACTGTGGCAAAACGGAATACCACAATCCATACATCTTGAACCTTGTTCTTTAATCTTATCTTTTTCTAAGGTTATCGTAAACTCATTATAGTTTGATACACGTTCCTTAACAGCAATATTACTTTCGTCTGCTCTATTATATTCTTTAAATCCACCTATCTTACCCATGACATTTTAATTAAATTCCAATTTTTAAAATTCCAAATCCTTCTCCCAAGGTCTCCGGACGATGAGGAAGACATTGCCATTGAAATTGATTTTTGAAATTGATGTTTTATTAAGCTATTAGTTCTTCAATTTGCTTTTCTTCTGCTATTCTTTGTAATGCCTTTTTGTAATCTGTAGGCATTACTTTGATGAAATGTTCCTGTTCGTTTTCCCAGTCTGCCAAAAGTCTTTTTGCCAATGGGCTATTAGTGTACAACGAATGGTTTTTTATCAAACGTCTTAACTTAATAAAATCATCCTCTTCCATTGGATCGAATGCGACCATTTCCATGTTACATAAAGTAGAATCGAATTTTTTATTCTTGTCGTAAACGTAAGCAACACCACCGCTCATACCCGCAGCAAAATTTCTTCCGGTTTTACCCAAAATAACAACAGTTCCTCCGGTCATGTATTCGCAACCGTGATCTCCAATTCCTTCTACAACTGCTGTTGCTCCAGAATTTCTCACACAGAAACGTTCTCCGGCCATACCATTAATGTATGCTTCACCAGTAATAGCTCCGTAAAGAGCAACGTTACCAATAATAATATTCTCCTCAGGTTTGAAAGTAGCTGTAGGTGGAACTTTAATAATTAGTTTTCCTCCAGAAAGTCCTTTTCCTAAATAATCATTACAGTTTCCGTGAATTTTAAATGATAATCCATTTGTAGCAAAAGCTCCAAAACTTTGTCCTGCTGAACCTTCAAAATCAACTAATATAGTATCTTCAGGTAATCCTTGAGCACCATATATTTTTGAAATTTCATTACTTAAAATTGCACCAACTGAACGGTCTGTATTCTTAATTTTGAAAGTAACTCTTGTTTTTTCTTTTCTATAAATAGAAGGAATAGCTTCTTTTATAATTGCAAAATCCAATACGTTTTCTAATGCGTGATCTTGTGTAGTTGTATTGTGATTTGGAACCGTTTTTGCTTTCTCTGGTTTGTAAAGTATCGAAGACAAGTCTAATCCATTTGCTTTATAATGTTTGATGGCTTTGTTCACATTTAACTTTTGTGATTGCCCTACCATTTCTTTTAAAGTTCTGAATCCTAATTGTGCCATGATTTCTCTTAACTCCTCGGCAATAAAATACATGAAGTTAATTACATGCTCTGGCGTTCCTTTGAAATTTTTTCTTAATTCCGGATCCTGTGTAGCAATACCAACCGGACATGTATTTAAGTGACAAGCTCTCATCATGATACAACCAGAAGCTACAAGTGGTGCTGTCGCAAAACCAAACTCTTCTGCTCCTAATAAAGCTGCAATAGCTACATCACGACCTGTTTTTAACTGACCATCACACTCTAATACTACACGACTTCTTAAATCATTTAATATTAATGTTTGCTGTGCTTCCGCCAAACCAAGTTCCCAAGGAATACCTGTATGCTGTAAAGATGTTAATGGTGCAGCACCAGTTCCTCCATCGTAACCAGAAATCAAGATCACATCGGCTTTTGCTTTTGCAACACCAGCAGCAATTGTTCCTACTCCAACTTCTGAAACTAATTTTACGTTAACACGTGCTTCACGATTGGCATTTTTTAAATCGAAAATTAATTGAGATAAATCTTCGATAGAATAAATATCATGGTGAGGTGGTGGAGAAATAAGCCCAACATAAGGTGTTGAATTTCTAGTTTCTGCAATCCAAGGCACTACTTTTTCACCTGGTAATTGTCCTCCTTCTCCAGGTTTTGCGCCTTGAGCCATTTTTATTTGAATCTCTTTAGCATTTGTCAGGTAATTGATAGATACACCAAATCTTCCTGAAGCAACTTGCTTGATAGCACTATTTCTAGAATCTCCATTAATTTCTTTCTGGAAACGTTTAGGATCTTCTCCTCCTTCTCCCGAATTACTTTTTCCGCCAATTCTATTCATTGCAATTGCTAAATTCTCATGTGCTTCTCTACTAATAGATCCATAAGACATTGCTCCAGTTTTGAATTTTTTTACAATTTCTGTCCAAGGTTCTACTTCATCAATAGAAATTGGATCTAAATTATTAAATTCAAATAAACCTCTAATTGTCATAAGGTTTGAGCTTTGCTCATTGACCATATCTGAGTATTCTTTGTAACTTTCAGGACTGTTTAAACGAACTGCCTGCTGTAATTTTGCAATTGTAGTTGGATTGAACATGTGTTTTTCACCTGATCTTCGCCATCTGTAAATTCCTCCAATTTCTAATGGCAATAAATTTGCAATTTTAGAATTTGGAAATGCTTTTTGGTATCTTTTCTTAACTTCTTTTTCAATCTCCATCAAACCAATTCCTTCAATTCGAGATGGCGTGTATGGGAAATATTTAGTCGAAAAAGTTTTATTTAATCCTAAGATTTCAAAAATTTGCGCAGCTCTATACGAGTGTAATGTAGAGATACCTATTTTATTCATAATCTTAAGAATCCCTTTTGCAATAGCTTTATTATAATTAGCAATTGCATAATCGGCTTTTATTCCAGTAATAAAACCTTGCTCAACTTGATTATGAATAATTTCATTTACCATATAAGGATTAATCGCACTAGCACCATAACCAAATAATAATGCAAAATGATGTGGTTCACGAGGTTCTGCCGATTCGATTATAATTCCGAATTTAGAACGAACTTGTAAAATATTCAATGAATGATGAATATAAGAACAAGCCAATAACATAGGTATTGGTGCCAATTCTTTACTTACTCCTCTATCTGAAAGAATGATGATATTGTGTCCTTCATTTACAGCTTTGAAAGTTGCCTGAACACATTTTTCTAAAGCACGCTCTAAACCATTTACTCCTTTTTCTATTTTATATAAAGTAGAAATAGTAGCAGTTTTAAAATCAGCGTGATCTATATTTTTGATTTTATCTAAATCTTCTTTAGAGATAACAGGATTTTGGATTTTTAATTTTTTGCATTGTTTTGATTCAATTTCAAAAATATTAAAATCGCCTCCAACCGCTAAACTGATATCTGTGATAATCTCTTCACGAATACCATCTAAAGGCGGATTGGTAACCTGTGCAAACAATTGTTTGAAATAATTATACAACAACTGTGGTTGCTCAGACAAAACTGCCAATGGTGTATCATTACCCATAGAGCTAATCGCTTCTGCTCCACTAGACCCCATAGGGTTAATTATTGTTTTTAAATCTTCGATTGTATAACCAAATAATCGTTGTCTTGTTTCGAAATCAATGCTCTCGATAGGAGTTGGATTATTAGTATAAGGTACCTTTGCTAATGGCAATAAATTTTCATTAAGCCATTTTTTATATGGGCGTTTTGTTACGATAGCATTTTTAATCTCGTCATCCTCAATAATACGACCTGCGTTCATATCTACCAAGAACATTTTCCCTGGTTCTAAACGACCGTGCTGTATTACATCTTCAGGATTAACATCAAGGACACCAATCTCTGATGACATGATTACAAAACCACTTTTTGTTAAAGTATAACGAGAAGGACGCAATCCGTTTCTGTCTAGTAAAGCACCAATTACATTTCCATCAGTAAACGGAATCGAAGCTGGTCCATCCCAAGGTTCCATAATGCAAGCATTATATTCGTAAAATGCTTTTTTATCTTCAGACATTGTTTGGTGTTTCTCCCAAGCTTCTGGTACAACCATCATCATTGCTTCTGGTAGTGATCTTCCTGTCATTAACAGTAGTTCAACCACCATATCCATAGAAGCAGAATCTGATTTTCCTTCTAAGATAATAGGAAACAATCTCTTAATATCATCTCCAAAAATATCGCTTTGCATCAATTCTTCACGAGCTCTCATTCTGCTAATGTTTCCACGCAAAGTATTGATTTCACCATTGTGACACATATATCTAAAAGGCTGAGCCAGTTCCCAAGATGGGAATGTATTCGTAGAAAAACGTTGGTGTACTAGAGCCAAACGTGTAACTAAGTCAGTATCTTTTAAATCAGTATAGTATCCGCTGATATCTTCCGGCATCAACAAACCTTTATATATAATGGTTGTTGTAGATAAACTAGAAAAATAAAACATATGACTCTCAGAAGTCTTAGAATTTCTGACAGCATGTTCTGCTATTTTGCGAGCTGCAAACAACTTAGCGTTAAATTGTTGTTCTGTTAGTTCTTGCCCATTTTTACTAACAAAAACCTGCTTAACGGTCGGTTCTTTTTCTGCTGCAATTTCTCCTAGACTATTTACATCAACCGGGACGTCTCTCCAGCCTAAAATAGCTAAGTTTTGCTCTTTTATGGTTGTTTCAAATGCATTAATACAAAATGCTACTTGATTTTTACTTTTAGGTAAAAAAACCATTCCTACTCCATACTCTCGTGTTTCAGGGATTTCAAATTCACAAACTTTCTTAAAAAAATCATGTGGGATATCAAATAAAATTCCAGCACCGTCTCCAGTTCTTCCATCAGAACTAACTGCACCACGATGTTCCAATTTTATTAAGATATCCAATGCTTTATGAATGATATCATTAGACTTAATACCATTCAAATTACAAATAAATCCTGCACCACAATTGTCGTGTTCAAATTCGGGCAGATATAGCCCTTGTTCTTTAACTTTCATTCTTGATATTTTTTTTACAAAAATAAAGATTCCGTTAAACATACTGTATCAAATAAAGCCTATCGCTTACATTTTTATACTAATAATAGAAAAACAATCCTAAATTATCAATAATATTATTTAACCCACCCCGAATTGACAAAATCATAATTCGAATTTCATTTTTATTGACAAAATCCTTATTTCACGCCAAAAACAGCAACGTTTTATGTTAAATCTCAAACGATATAGTGTCTTTGAATTAACATTCATTACACAATTATTTAACTCAAATTTTTAATTAATTTTAAAGAAATCACAATCCAAAATAAGTCTTGCTTTTTATTCCAAAAAGATTTCTTTTTAAAGTTCATTTTTGCTATTTTTGTGCCACTTTTATTCTGAAATTAATTCAGAACCAGACAAATTCTATATTATGAACATACACGAATATCAAGGAAAAGAAATTTTAGCTAGTTACGGAGTACGCATCCAACGCGGAATTGTAGCTAATAATGCGGTTGAAGCTGTAGCTGCTGCAAAACAATTAACTGCTGAGACTGGTACAGGATGGCACGTTATTAAAGCACAAATTCACGCAGGTGGACGTGGAAAAGGTGGTGGAGTTAAGTTAGCTAAGAACTTGCAACAAGTTGAAGAAATAGCTGAACAAATCATCGGAATGCAATTGATTACACCTCAAACTTCTGCTGAAGGTAAAAAAGTAAATAAGATTTTAGTTGCTGAAGATGTTTACTATCCTGGTGAAAGCGAAACTTCTGAATTTTACGTTTCTGTTTTATTGAATAGAGGTACAGGTCGTAACATGATCATGTATTCTACTGAAGGTGGTATGGACATCGAAGAAGTTGCTGAACATACTCCTCATTTAATCTTTACAGAAGAAGTTGATCCATCTGTAGGATTACAAGGTTTTCAAGCAAGAAGAATTGCCTTTAACTTAGGTCTTTCTGGAAATGCTTTTAAAGAAATGGTAAAATTCATTGACTCATTATACAATGCTTACATTGGTTCTGATGCTTCTATGTTTGAAATTAATCCAGTTTTAAAAACATCGGATAATAAAATCATGGCTGTAGATGCTAAAGTAAATATCGATGATAATGCTTTATACAGACAAAAGAAATATGCTGAAATGCGTGACATACGTGAGGAGAACCCAATCGAAGTTGAAGCAAAAGAAGTAGGATTAAACTATGTAGATCTTGACGGTACTGTAGGATGTATGGTAAATGGAGCTGGATTAGCAATGGCTACTATGGATTTAATTAAGTATGCTGGTTTCGAACCTGCAAACTTCCTTGACGTAGGTGGTACTGCTGACGCTAAACGTGTTGAAACAGCTTTCCGTATCATCTTAAAAGATCCTAATGTAAAAGCTATCCTAATTAACATCTTTGGAGGAATCGTTCGTTGTGACCGTGTTGCTCAAGGGGTTGTAGATGCTTACAAAAACATGGGAGACGCTATTAAAGTGCCAATCATTGTTCGTTTACAAGGAACAAATGCTGCTATTGCAAAAGAACTAATTGACAATTCTGGAATGCCGATTTTATCAGCAGTAGAATTTCAAGAAGCTGCTGACCAAGTTAAAGCTGCGCTTTCTTAATCAAATAAGAAATCAAATTATATATAAAAATCCTTCCGATCATCGGAGGGATTTTTTGTTTTACAAAACCACATGTATTATAGAAATGTATTGCTGTACACATACGTTACGTAAAATCCAAGCTGGTTTTTATTTACCCGCTATGCACGGTAAGATTTTATTCTAGCTTTATGATTAAAACACAAAGTTCGCAAAGCGATATGGATAAAGCTTTGCGAACTTTGCGTTTATTGTAAAATCCTTACTATGCAAAAACCTTAGTGTGTTTTGCAGCTAAGTTAGCTATTTCAGAACAGTTGATAATTCTACAAGTTCAAATGTTGGATCATTTACAATAAACTGCCTGAACATTGCAGCATGACCAGCACCTACTAAAACCATTATTTTATCATCTTCGCTTTCAGTTAGCTTTTGAATCAAAGAATACATATACAAGTTTCGTTTATACCAGTTTGCAACTAGAGAAGCTCCTGTAAAATCATCTGGATTTCCAGTTCTATTTGCTACTTCTAAGTACCATTGTAAATTATCTTTATCAGCTTCTTTTTCATTGTAGTACAATATAAGTTCAGTCAAAGTACTTTTTGAGATTCTTTCGTTTTGATCATTCTCAAATTTCTTCATCAATTCTGCAGTCCTTTCCTTTAAATTCTTTTGATTAGCTTTATCCATGCTTATCATTAAACTGTCATAAGAAAAGCGATTACGATAATCGATTCCATATAATTTTTTATGATTTAGTTTTTTAGCAGTACGAAGTGCCAGTTGCGTAATTTCGTTTGCATCTTTTTTGAAAAGACTATCTGTGTTTTTATTGTAAAACTTATCCAATTCGGCTTGTTTGGTAAATTTCCATTCAACAAAAATTTTATCTGGTCCAAATTTCTTGATTTTGTCACTAATAGTTTCAAGCTCTTTTTGACTTTTTTCAGACATAACATTAAACGTTTTTGTTTTAGCAATATCATTTCCTGGATTTGCAAAATGAAAAGTTCCAATTAACAAGATTTGTTTCTTTTTTGTTTGAGCAGAGGATAAGCTAAACGTAATAAGAGCTAGTAATAAAATAATTTTTTGCATGATGATTTTGTGTTTAAATTCATTGCAAATGTATAAGCAGATTTGAAGCATTTTTTTCGGTTTTGATGAACACTAAATTTCACTTGACCAACTGCCAATATTCTGCTTTCAAAATGTTCATATAATATTTTTCAAGGTTCATCATTAAAAACCAATATTTCATATAAACATCATTTCCATTTAAAGTCATAATTGTATTTTTGAGCTTATAACTATCATTTATGAAACTCAAAATACCTTTTTACTACCATGTAATTCTTTTCTTTGGATTGTTCCTAACCTACTGTCTTTGGGATTATGGAATTAATAATCGATTAGTAATGATAGAGCAGTCCAAGCTTTATTTCTGGATGACATCGACTTTTATTCTTTCTGTTTTTGTGGTTTATATTATCAATTTTTACACAGTCTGTGATTGGTTTTTAAATAAAACGAAAATCCATTATTACTTTATAAGCATTCCTTTTTCATTAACACTTTTCGCTGGTGTCAGATATTTTTTTCAGGAAGTAATTATGTTTCATATTATTGGGGTACACAACTATGCTATTGGCGATTTAGAATGGAAGTTTTACATTCGAGATAATTTCTTTTTTGGATTACCTGCTGTTATTTTTAGTGCTTTAAGCTATTCTTTTTGGCAATTTCAGAGTGCGCAACAGCAAAATCAGGAATTACTTTTAGAAAACAAAAAAGCAGAATTTCAAATATTGAAAGCTCAGGTGAGTCCTCATTTTTTGTTTAACACATTGAATTCTTTTTACAGTCAGTTAATTTTAAAAGATGATGAAATGGCTTCGGATATTTTAGTTCTTTCCGATTTACTTCGTTATGTCATTACAGAAACAGACAAAGATCAGGCAGTACTTTCAAAAGAAATTCAGTTCATCCAGAACTATATTCATTTACAGAAAAAGCGGTTTGAAGATCAGCTGTATTTAGATTTTACCATTGAGGGAAATTATTCGAATAAAAGAATTCTTTCATCAGCCTTAATTCATTTTATAGAGAATGTTTTTAAACACGGAAAATTTAATAGCGAGCAAGAAAAAGCAGTTATTTTAATCAAAATAAAAGAAGATTTTTTAGAGATTTCAACTTTTAATCGTACCGTTGAAGGTGAGAATTATTCTTCAACAGGAATAGGCTTTGACAATCTAACCAAAAGACTAGAATACATGTATAAAGGTAAATTTGTACTTGAAAAAACCGAAGAAAATAATATCTTTAAGACCTACTTAAAAATACCACTAAAAAAATAATTTATGGCTTTTAAATGTATTATTGTTGATGATGAACCACCAGCAACACGTATTATAGAAAATTATATTAGTAAAGTTCATTTTCTTGAAAAAACTGGCGTTTTTAATGATTCCCTAAAAGCATTAGAGTTTTTAAACACACAAACTGTCGATGTTATTTTTTTAGATATTCAAATGCCTCAATTGACAGGTTTGCAAATTTCTAAAATTATTTCAAAGGATATCAAAGTTATTTTCACAACAGCTTATCCTGATTTTGCATTAGAAGGATTTGAATTGAACGCAGTTGATTATTTATTAAAACCAATTTCATTTGAACGTTTTTATCAAGCAGTTTCAAAGCTGAATACTGAATCTAAAAATCTTGTCTCAAATCAGAACAATACACCCCATTTTCTATTCATCAAAACTGATGGTAAAAATAAATTTCAAAAGATTTTCCTAAACGATATTTTATACATAGAAAGCCTTCAAAATTATGTTTGCATTCACACAACTAAACAACAAATTATCACGCATTCTTCTTTAAAAAATGTAATTGAATCCCTCCCGGCAAATGACTTCATTCAAATACATAAATCATATGTAGTCTCATTAAAACAAATTGAATCTACAGATAATTTTTCCGTTTTCATTAATACTAATGAATTACCAATAGGAGCAACTTTTAAAGATACTTTCTTTCAACAAATTGATAAAAATAAAATATAAGGAGTTACAATCAAATAAACTATAAGCTATTTCATATATTAATAGCTGCTATATTTCGCAAAGAACTACAAAAGCAACACCAAAGGCTGTCCTAAAATAGTTTGTCCTTACACTGAAAGAGTTTAAATCGACACAACTCCGAAGCACCTACAATTTTTTTTGAAAATACGACGGATAAAATAATAAGTTTTACTAAGCTGGCTAAATAGCACGAGAAAGAAAGTAAATCAAAATGAATCATTATCAAGCGATATTGAACTATTTTGATATAGAAGTACTAATGCTTCTGCCGAATCTTTCAATGCTAAAATAAAAGCATTTAGATCGCAATTTAGAGGCGTAAGGAATGTTGAGTTTTTCCTTTTTAGGTTGACTAATATTTATGCTTAATTTTTTACTACTCTCCAGGTTTTAGTATTGATCCCTAATCTTTTTACTTAATCCCTAACTTTTGCACCTGATCCAAATAAAAGCATTTAGAAGCCAATTTAGAGGTGTAAGAAATATTGATTTCTTCTTGTTCAGATTATCTAATCTTTTTGCTTAATCCCCAACTTTTGCATCTGATCCCCTATTTACATCAACAATAGTAACAAAACTTTCATTTGAGTCCAAAAAAAAACTCCAATTAGCATTTGCTAATTGAAGTTTTAGTACTCAGAGCGGGACTTGAACCCGCACGAACATTGCTGTTCACTGGATTTTAAGTCCAGCGTGTCTACCAATTTCACCATCCGAGCATTATTGTGGTACCTCCAGGGATCGAACCAGGGACACATGGATTTTCAGTCCATTGCTCTACCATCTGAGCTAAGGTACCTATACTTGTTTATAAATATATAAACAAATTAAGAAAAAAACCTGTTTTGTTAAAAACAGGTTTTAAAAGAAAGGCGACGACATACTCTCCCACATAACTGCAGTACCATCTGCGCAGGCGGGCTTAACTACTCTGTTCGGGATGGGAAGAGGTGAGCCCCGCCGCAATAACCACCTTAAGGTCGTTGTTACTTGAGGTAACTTTT
>NZ_NCWQ01000066.1:0-35280 GCF_002156885.1 Flavobacterium sp. AJR
TCCGTTTTCTTCTTTCTTATCAATCTTTCAAGGAACTTTCCGTTATTTAGCGGGGTGCAAATGTAACATCCGTTTTCCATTCTCACAAGCTTTTCGAAATCTTTTTTTTTTTAGAATTTTATTTCTAATTTGATTCGTCTTGCCTGTCAGTATTTAAAGGAACGTTTGTCGTTGTTGCGGGTGCAAAACTACCACCTTTATTCAGTTAAACAATACTTTTTAGAGAGTATTTTTTGTTTATTTCTAGACTTATTCCTTAACACTCTGACAATATTAAGTTTACATTTTAACAAAATTTACTATTTTTAAGTATTTTCTGATACAATTTATCATTTCGACAAAAATAACTATTCAAAAAGTATCAATTTTGCGAGGTTTACATTAAAACGGGGTATTTTTTAATAACTCACCTGCATAAATCTTCTTTATATCTATCCTAAAAGAAGAAATCAAGAGATTACCTTCCTTAAAACAACTAACAAAACCACTTTCCTTAACCTAATACTATAGCCATCACAAAAACCAGGGTTTTCTTTCCCTATAAAGCACCGCTTATCTGGCAAACCTGCTCTCCTAGCCCTGATAGAAGCGGAAATCCTTTTATGCCGTGGTTCGGCATAAAAGATTGGAGTGAATAGCAGGATTAAGCTCCTTATAAAAATCTACTCCTATATATAGTATAAACTTATACATATATATTGTATGTATTTTTGTAATCCACTATATTTGCATTCATAAAATTATAAACAATGATTAAGATTACTTTGCCCGATGGGTCAATTAGAGAGTTTGCTGCTGGCGTAACTCCTATGGAGGTTGCGAAAAGCATTAGTGAAGGATTCGCCCGAAACGTGATTTCGGCATCTTTTAATGGTACAACTATTGAAACCGAAACTCCTCTGACGACGGATGGTAGTCTTATTTTATATACATGGAATGATGCTGAGGGTAAAAAAGCTTTTTGGCATTCGACTTCGCACGTAATGGCTCAAGCTCTTGAGGAACTTTTCCCTGGGATTAAATTAACTCTAGGACCTGCTATCTCTAATGGTTTTTATTACGATGTTGATTTTGGTGACCAAAAGATATCTGATGCTGACTTTAAAAAGATTGAAGATCGTGTTCTTGAAATTTCAAGAGGTAAACATGAATTTAAAATGCGCCCTGTAAGCAAAGCTGAAGCTTTGGAATTATACAAGGATAACGTATACAAGACTGAGTTAATCTCTAATCTTGAAGACGGAACAATAACGTTTTGTGATCATGCTACTTTTACTGACTTATGCCGTGGTGGTCATATTCCGAATACTGGAATCATCAAAGCTATGAAGGTTATGAGTGTTGCAGGTGCTTACTGGAGAGGTGATGAGAAAAACAAACAATTAACTCGTGTTTATGGAACGTCTTTCCCTAAACAAAAAGATTTAACTGAATATTTAGAACTTCTTGAGGAGGCGAAACGTCGTGATCACCGTAAATTAGGTAAGGAGCTTGAATTATTTGCTTTCTCTCAGAAAGTTGGTCAAGGTTTACCTTTATGGCTACCTAAGGGTGCTGCTTTACGCGACAGACTTGAGCAGTTTTTAAAGAAAGCTCAGAAAAAAGCAGGTTACGAACAAGTAGTTACTCCGCATATTGGACAAAAAGAGCTATATGTTACTTCTGGTCACTATGCTAAATATGGTGCTGATAGTTTCCAGCCTATTCATACTCCTGCTGAAGGGGAAGAGTTTTTGCTAAAACCAATGAACTGTCCTCATCACTGTGAGATTTACAATGTAAGACCTTGGTCATATAAAGATTTACCTAAGCGTTATGCTGAATTTGGTACTGTATATAGATACGAGCAATCTGGAGAATTACATGGATTAACTCGTGTACGTGGGTTTACTCAGGATGATGCTCATATTTTTTGTACTCCGGAACAATTGGACGAAGAGTTTAAGAAAGTAATTGACTTGGTTCTTTACGTATTTGGTTCTTTAGGTTTTGAAAACTTTACGGCTCAGATTTCTTTACGTGATAAAGAAAATAGAGACAAATATATTGGTAGTGACGAAAATTGGGAAAAAGCAGAGAATGCGATTATCAATGCTGCTGCCGATAAAGGCTTAAACACTGTGGTTGAATATGGTGAAGCTGCTTTTTATGGTCCTAAACTAGATTTTATGGTTAAAGATGCTTTAGGAAGGCAATGGCAACTAGGAACTATCCAGGTTGACTATAACTTGCCTGAGCGTTTTGAATTGACTTACAAAGGAGCTGACAATGAATTACATAGACCTGTAATGATTCACAGAGCACCTTTTGGTTCTATGGAACGTTTTATTGCAATTTTGCTAGAACACACAGCAGGAAATTTCCCACTTTGGCTCATGCCTGAACAGGCTATAATCTTGTCTTTGAGCGAGAAATATGAAATATATGCTAAAAAAGTTTTAGATTTGCTAGAAAATCACGAAATTCGCGCCCTAATTGACAACAGAAGTGAGACAATAGGTAAGAAAATTAGAGATGCAGAAATGCAAAAACTACCGTTTATGCTAATCGTAGGTGAGGAAGAGGAGAAAAATGGAACTATTTCTATCCGTCGTCACGGTCAAGAAGGTAAAGGAAATATTACAGTTACAATTGATGAATTTGTCGCAATTGTAGACGAAGAAATAAAAAAGACATTAAAAGTATTTACAGTTTAACTTAAATTATAAAGTCATAGCAATAAGAAGCAACAGAGGTTACCAACCTCGCGTAGAAAAAAAAGATGCACACAGAATAAACAATCTTATTCGTGTTCCTGAAGTACGCCTTGTAGGCGAAAACATAGAGCCTGGGGTTTTTAAAATAGCCGAAGCTCTAAGATTAGCTGATCAATTCGAATTAGATCTAGTTGAGATTTCGCCAAATGCAGAGCCGCCAGTTTGTAAAATCATGGATTACAAGAAATTTGTTTACGAACAAAAGAAACGTGATAAGGCACTGAAAGCAAAATCAACACAAGTTGTGGTGAAAGAAATTCGCTTTGGTCCTCAAACTGATGAGCATGATTATGAGTTTAAGAGAAAGAACGCTGAAAAATTCCTGAAAGAGGGTGCTAAATTAAAAGCATTTGTATTCTTTAAAGGACGTTCTATTATCTATAAAGATCAAGGTCAGATTTTACTATTAAGATTGGCTACCGATCTTGAAGAGTACGGTAAAGTAGAAGCTATGCCAGTTCTGGAAGGAAAGAGAATGATTATGTTCATTGCTCCGAAGAAGAAAAAATAATTATTTGCTATAAGCAATAAGTCTTAAGCTTTAAGCAAACTGTTATTGTAAACTTTTGCCTAAAGCTTAAGCCTAAAGCCTAAAGCTCTTGAAAATATAAGTAAGTAAGAATAAATTAAAACACTAGGAAAAATGCCTAAAATGAAAACAAAATCTAGCGCCAAGAAACGTTTTAAAGTTACTGGTTCTGGAAAGATTAAAAGAAAGCATGCTTTTAAAAGTCACATCTTGACTAAAAAATCTAAAAAACGTAAATTAGCTTTGACACATTCAGCGTTAGTTCACAAAACAGATATGAAAAGCATCAAACAACAATTAAGAATTATCTAATAATTCTTTAGGTTAAAAAATTTAAAAATAACCTTGGAGTATGGCCGATAAGTTCCCTTGATTAAATTCGGGACGCCATCTACAAAAACACATAAAAATTATGCCAAGATCAGTAAATTCAGTTGCTAAAAGAGCAAGAAGAAAAAAGATAATGAAGCAAGCCAAAGGTTTCTTTGGTAGACGTAAAAACGTTTGGACAGTTGCTAAAAATGCGGTAGAGAAAGCAATGTGCTACGCTTACCGTGACAGAAAAGTGAATAAGAGAAATTTCCGTGCTTTATGGATTCAACGTATCAACGCTGGAGCTAGATTGGAAGGAATGTCTTACTCTCAATTCATGGGGAAAGTAAAAGCTAACGGAATCGAATTGAACCGTAAAGTTCTTGCAGATTTAGCAATGAATCACCCAGAAGCTTTCAAAGCAGTACTTAACAAAGTAAAATAAACGTTTTATAAACTCAATTTATATTACTTACTTATATAAAAGCCCAATCTTACGATTGGGCTTTTTGTTTTTAATATCGTGCTATAAAAAACTTAGTTCTATTATTTATTAGCTATTTATCCTATTCAATTTTTGCTGTATAGGAAGAAATAGTTGTTGTACCTGAATCATTCTTGACTACATAAATACCTAATATATTATTTTTGTATACGGTATTAGCACTTGTGATATTTGAATCTGGAAATTCAATATCTATCCAATTCGCTTCTCCAAATGTTCCATCAGAATTTCGATTTACGTAAACAAATGATGCTCCACTACCCTCTCCGTTTATAGTTACCCAATCGGCAGCCAAATTATAGCCTTTATTGGAAGAAGCTGTAATACCTTCAAAATGTGTAATTATCGACATGGTTGTTTCGTTTTTATAACTAAACGATTTTAAATTACTTATTTGTTTTGTTTTAGAATCATAATCGACCAGAAATGCCTGACTCAGTTTTCCAAATTTAGGGCTAGTATAACCACCTGTTATTGTATAACTATTACCTCCGTTATGCCAAATACCATACAATGTATTGGTTAATGAATCTGGTAATTTAAATTCTGTATATTCTTTTGTATTAATATCATATAGAAATGCATATCCATTCTTATCATTTTCTACATCATAATTCCCAACTGCAATTCCTTCCATTATACTATGAACGAATACATTATTTGTATTCCCTCCGTTTGGGGTTACTGGTGTCCATATTCCTGAACCATCAAGTGGTCCTTCATAATAAAATCCAAGATTTCCGCTTGGGAATCCTCCACTTGATGTTGTTATCTTATAAGATCCAACAATTTGTATATTTCCGTTAGTTCCATTATTAGGCCCATAACAAGAGGTATTGGTAACTATCTCTGAAGCTGTACTTGGAAAATTAATGACATGCCATTTTCCTGCATTACCATTACCTAATAGCTTCCCTTCATAAATCAGCCCCTGAACAATGCTATTTTGTCCTAACAAACTTGCTGTTATGTAAACATTTTCAGATTCTGAAACTCCTCTTATTCCTTGTATTGTTGTTTGTCCATTTGGATTATTAAAATCCATATAACTAACTGTGTTTACTTCTTGTTTTAAATTTTGTGACATAATGTGTGTTTTTAGATTATTTATCTGTTTGCCCTTTTACATTACTATGTCGCTAAATTATTTTTAGTTGAATTTTACAGTATTAAAGACATCTGTAGGTGCATTTACCCAAAGTTTGTCTACTTCGAGCTGATGTAATTGCTCTTCTAATTCCATTCTTATTTCGCTATATCCTGGATCATAAGCAAGATTGGTAATTTCTAATGGATCATTTACTAAATCGTATAGTTCGTATTGTTTGAAATAAGCGCTTGAGGCATCGAAGTAATAATCGAATTTCCACTTTTCTGTTCTTATGCATCGAATGCGATTAGCTGCTTTTACTATTGCCCAATTACTATTTGACCCTGCCTTAATATCATCGTATGTAAATAAAATGCTTTCCTGAACTGGTGTTCCATCCTCTATTATTGGCAATAAGCTTGTACCTGCAAGTCCTGTAGGTGGATTTGATACATTGGCGATTTCTAGCAATGTAGGCATGATATCTGCCAAGGTTGCCAATGCCATAGATTTTTTAGTTTCTTTATCCTTAAATAAAATAGGATTAGATATTACAAGTGGGACTCTTAATGCTTCTTCGTAAGCTACAAAGGTTTTCTGACGTAAACCTCCATGTGCTAATCCCATTTCTCCATGATCTGATGTTAATGTTACAATTGCGGTATCTGCTAATTTATTTCCGTTTTCATCTTCTTTGTATAATTCTTTAATTAGGTAGCCAATTTCTTTGTCAACATGACTTAGCAAATATCCATAAAAGTTAATATAATTTAATTTTTCTTCTGGTGTTACTATTGCTCCTAAGCTAAGTGCCATGTTAATTAAAATTTGTTCTTGTGCCATCGGTTTCTTATTCTCCAGCAAATTTTCGTTTACTGTTACTGGTAGTTCAATTTCTCTACCTGACCAACTATCTGGATGGTATCCTGAAGTACCAGCAGATTTTGGATAGGCTAAAACATCGTGTGGATTAACTAATGAAAGGATCAGACAATATGGTTTATGATCTCCTGCTGCTCTTCTTGTTTTTACTTCTTTCAAATATTGTATTGCTTCTGCAGTATATCGTGCATCATGATTTGCATATCCTCCACCAAAATTCAACGGATTTACATCTTCCCCTGCATCTGGAGCTATCCAGCCCATTGCCCCAAATAATGAAATATCGGCTGGTGTTAAATCATCATAATTGGTCTTTGTACCATTGGGAGCAACTCCTTTACTCATATGCCATTTCCCTCTGTATTGAACATCATATCCATCTGCCCAAAGTACATTCATAATATTTGGTAAAGTGTTATCGAGTGTTGGTTCTTGTGGCGATAAAAGTCCTCCTTCTGTTAATGTCTGACTAACGCCATGCTTGGCAGGATACATTCCTGTAAATAATGTAGCCCGACTTGGGGAACACATACAGGTATTGCAAAAAGCTCTATCGAAACTAAATCCGTTTTCTTTAAGAAATGTAAGTGTTGGAAGATTTTTCTCTTCCCAACCTGGTGGAAAATGTTGTGTTGCTCTTTGCTCATCTGTAATGATAAGAATCATGTCTGGCTGTTGACCAATTTGTTCTAGTTGCATTTTAAAGTCCATTGAATATCGTTTTAAATTATTAAATAAAAAATGTAATTACGTATGTACCGTTTTGATATAATCGTTAATCAATTTGAAAATCAGCTCTTTGGATAACTTATTTTTAGTTAGGTATTTGCTTTCTAATTGTATGATTGAGTTTATATACTCTCAATGATATTTGCTTATTCATGAATCTTTTTCATGATATCCAATTAGGTCAGAATAAAAGAACAATAATAAAAGAACTTATTTAAACGTATAAACACCTGTTTTTCAGAAAGTAAAACAAACAAAAAAAGCCAATCTATCGATTGACTTTTTTGCTTTAGGCTGATATTGTGACTTTATGTCAAAACTTATTTCTCATCCTTTTCTAGAATATGTTTATCTATCATATACTGTGTAATTGGTCTTAATGTCTTTCCTGTTTCTGGATGTAATCCTGGAGCTGTAAAATACTCATAATTACCATCGAATGACTTCCCATACCAAATACATGGCTTTCCCATTTTAAAAAAACTTGTAGTATCACAAGCTTCAATTTTTTTAAAATTAGAAATCAACCCTTCTTCTTTCTTCATTACTATAGGACTTAGTAATGTCATTGTATTTGAAACATTATCACACGGAACTTCTTCATAATGGTCCTTATTCCAAACCATACAATTTTCATCTTCATTAAAACTCCAGATTGCAAATGACCCGCTCAATATAAAAATACTTGTCAATAAGATTAAATATGGTTTCTTAATAGGTGGAATTGGCTCATTTGACTTTCCAACAAAAGAATTAATCTGAACATCTTTGTTGACAAATGGAGATTCATTCTCTTTTTTGATAGGTGCTGAAATCTCACTCAAACCAGATTTTGGTGTATTTGTAACCAATTCTTCTCTTAAAAACCTATTATATGGTCTCTTCTCAAAATCTACCAAAATTGCTGCCAATTCAATTCTCGCACTATTATCTGATTCTTTCTCTCCTGTCAAAAAAGAAATAATAGGTCGGAATTTTGCAATTTCAAATCTCTCTATAGCTCTCCTTAAATCCTCCCCTTCTTTTGTGTTTAGAAAAACTCTAAATGTTTTTTCATCATTTACTGATAGTGATTTATCAAAAATAATTAAACATAAGTTTCGCAATTGCGCAGGTGAAAGATTCAGCAAAATACCCGTAGGTTCTTCCAATTTATAAGTTTGGTATTTTGCTTTTATAGCATTTTTATATTCTTCAAAAGTAATTTTACTCATAAGCATTTATCGGAATTATTAAACATTTTGCAGCAATCAGCAGTATTGTCAGCATTACTGGAATTTCATCTCAATGCCCCGCCAAAGCTGTCATTTCTTTGCCTCAGAATTAGTTACCGGTTTAATCTGCAGGTTAAAACAAATGTACAAAACTAGTTCTTTAAAAAAGTGCGTAAAACCGTAAGACCGAGTTTATCCGGGAAGTATAAATAAAAATCATACTGTTTCTACACGCTTTACTTCCCTCTAAAAATCAAAAGAACATTCCGCCAGAAGCGGTTTGAAAATCAGTTCAAAATTCCGATTTCAGAAATCGGATGGGGCGACTTATGTCAAATTTTAAAAATAAACTAAGATGAAAAGAATTATAGCAATATCGTGTTTTGTATTAACTAGTATCGTATTTGTATCATGCACTAATGATGATGATGAAACAACAAGCAAAAGCAAATTAAATGTTTCTGCAGATGCTCCAGATGAAACTGGAGGTGGGGCAAATGGACAAACTCCAATTCCTCCACCAAAACCATAATAAATTTCTTAATTAAATATCTATCTCAATTTAATTAATTTTCAGTATTTTCGGGAAATGAAACTTCAAAAAGTCCATTTCCCGATTTTTATTTTTGTCGTAATCCTATTGTTTTCTTGTAAAAAAGAATCGAATATAATTATCAAAACTAAAATCAATACTGAATACAGTAATTATTTAGCATTAGCCGATAAACATTTTAATGACAAAACTTATGACAGTGCTTTTTATTATTATAACAAATCCAAATTAGTATGTAATGTCAATGATAATGAAAAAATAATTTACTCATTATTAAAAATGGCAGTTACTCAACAAATACAAGGTGATTATTTTGGGAGTGAAACGAATGCCACTGAAGCAATCCCATATTTTACAAAAACAACAAATTTTTATTATAAGTGTGCAGTATATAATATCCTAGGTATTAATTATGAAAGGTTAGATGAATATGATGATGCCATTTATAATTATAACCAAGCTATAAAATATGTTGAAGTCGATCTTCCTAAATATGTAATCCAAAATAATATTGCCGTTGCCTATATGGGGAAAGCCGACTATACCAAAGCATCTAATATACTTAACCATTTAAACCAAGAAAAAAACATTGCTGATGATCCTGAAAATCATGCAAGAATACTAGATAACTTAGGGTTTTCTTATTATAAATTAGGAAATTCTAAAGCTGTAGAATATATAAATAAATCTATAGGAATAAGAAAAACCATAAATGATGATTTTGGAATAACTACTAGTTATATGCGTTTTTCAGAATTATACTCCGATAAAAAACCTCAACTTGCGAATGAATACGCGAATTTAGCTTATCAAAAAGCTACTAAAGTCAACAACGTTGACGACCGTTTGGCATCATTAAAATTAATAATAAAAAATTCAAGCGGTAAAGAATTAAAGGACAAGACTCTTCTCTTCTTAAAAATTAACGACAGCATTACCAAAGCAAGGCAAAAAGCAAAGAATCAATTTGCAAAGATAAAATATGATTCTAAAAAAGATCGCGAAGAAAATCTCCATTTAAAAGCCCAAAAAGCAGAAAATGCTTTACAATTAGAAAAAGCAAAAAATAGAAATTTAACCTTATATATTGTAGTTGGATTTGTTTTGGGTTCACTTTTGTTTCTTTATTACTATTTAACTACAAAAGGAAAACGAGAAAAGACTGCTGCTATTTACGAATCTGAAACTAGAATTTCGAAAAAACTACATGATGAACTTGCTAATGAAGTGTATCATACCATAGTTTTGGCAGAGACAAAAGACTTATCTACAGATGAAAATAAGGAAATCCTCCTTTCAAATTTAGATACTATTTATTCTGGAACTCGAAATATATCCAGGCAAAACAGTACGATAGATACTGGAGAAAACTTTGAAAGTGAATTAAAAGAAATGTTATCTAGCTATAACGGAAGTAATGTAAACGTAATTATTAAGGATAATAATGATATTAATTGGTCTAAAATTGAATCTGAAAAGAAAATCGCAATTTATCGGGTATTACAAGAATTGCTTGTTAATATGAAAAAACATAGTCAATGTAGTTTTGTTATTATTGGTTTTGAAGAAAATGATAAACAAATACAAATAAGTTACTCTGATAATGGAGTTGGTTTTGGTGAAAAAATGAATTTAAGAAATGGTCTTAAAAATGCGGAAAACCGTATTCAAAGCATAAAAGGAACTCTTACTTTTGAATCTGAGCCTAACAAAGGGTTAAAAGCCAAAATTTCATTTCCAAAATAATATAAGCATATGTTTACAAAAGTTTTAATAGCCGAAGATATAGATTTTAATGATATTGCAGTTGTACAAGTTCTCCAAGAACTAAATGTTCCCGAAATAGAATATGCTAAATATTGCGATGATGCTTTACTTAAAATAAAAAAAGGTCTCCTTGATAATCATCCTTATCAATTATTAATAACTGATTTATCCTTTAAACCTGATCATAGAGAAACTAATCTAAATTCGGGCGAAGAACTTATTGCTGCTGTAAAGCTATTATTCCCTGAAATAAAGATAATTGCGTTTTCCATTGAAGATAAAGCCTATCGTATAAAGTCTCTATTCGATAAATATAATATCAATGGCTTTGTAATGAAAGGTCGTAATAGTATCCCTGAGTTAAAGAAAGCGATACAGAATACTTTCGATACGGATAAGAAATATCTTCCTCAAGAATTAAACTATATTCTTCAGGATAAAACGACTAATGAGATAGACAATTATGATATTCAACTTATTAAATATCTCTCGATAGGTGTTTCTCAGGATAGTATGGAAGCTAAATTTAAAGAAGTTGGTATTACTCCAAATAGTAAAAGTACAATTGAAAAACGCATTAATAAACTTAAAGTCTACTTTAAAGCCAATAATCCAACACATCTTGTGGCAATTGCCAAAGATTTGGGCTTAATATAAACTCTCCTTTTGTTTCATTTACTTTCTTTACGGATTTCCGTAAGGATACTCTATTGCCGATTTATAAGTTTGGCTTTCCAAAACTTATTTTATGAAGAGCAATTATTTTATACTTCTGTCAAAAAAATGTTTGACAAGAAGTATCTCTCCCAAAAACAAAATTATACTTAAAACAACTCTTCTTTGTTTCTTACTATCTTTTGGTATAGCACTTTTAGGTGCTATATCGGGATATATTGATATAGATTGGAAGTTACTTTTCATTCCAGCAATACTGGCTTTTCTAATCGTACTACTCATACTTGCAATTATAAATAGATACAAAAAAGTATAAATCTATTTTAAATGCTTTTCCCAATCCTCTTCTAGTTATTACCGTACTACTTCAAAAGCAAGACAATTTTATTTTTATCTATTATTTTTCTGAATACGGGAAACCGTAATAAACTGTTTTACAATGGGCTTAAGTTTGTTAAAGAAAAACAACCATACACTCATTCCTAATAATAAATGATATGATAAACGATTTGAAGAAATTTTTAAATGAAGAACAAGATCCTAAAGCAGTTGAGAAACTACTGTCAAAAGTTAGTGGTCTACTCACCTCTGGGGAGCAAATAGAATATGTTGCTGTACAAAAAAAGCCTGCACTAAACCTATCTCCAGATTGTATTGCATTAACAAATAAAAGAATAATATTCTGCAGACCACGAAATTTAGGCCTTTCAATGGATTTTCAAGATTATGCTTGGAAAGACATTCTCGATTGTCACATGAAAGAAGGTATCATGGGAGCAACTTTCTCAATGAAAACAATCAAAGGTAACGTTAATATGCTCGATTATCTTCCTAAAGCTCAAGCAAGAAAATTATATCAGTTTGCTCAGGAAAAAGAAGAAAACATGATTGAATACAGACGTCAACATGATCTTGAAACTAAAAGAGCCATTGCCGGAGGCGGTATTATCGTCAATGCAGGAACAGCAATGCCGCAAAATGTAGAAACAAAAGAAGATCCATTAGAAATATTGCAAAAATTAAAAAAGTTATTAGATGGTGAAATCATTACACAAGAAGAATTTGATATCAAAAAAACTGAAATAATATCTAAAATGTAAATTATGAAAAGTAAACTAACAGCAACAATATTGACTTTCTTTTTGGGAGGAATTGGAATTCATAAATTTTATCTAGGAAAATCTACACAGGGCATACTATACATACTCTTTTGTTGGACATTAATCCCTTCCATATTAGCCTTTTTTGAATTTTTCGGATTGTTATTCATGTCTGACAATTCATTTAATATGAAATATAATAATGTTTTTTAAAAGAATTTAAAATATGGAAATATATACAAATAAAAACGGTCAGTCTGGAGTAAAATCATATGAAATAGGAGCTGATTATATTACAGTAAAATTCAACAGAACTGCAAAACCATACAAATATAGTTATTTAGGAAAAGCTGGATCTAAACACGTAGAGAACATGAAACACCTTGCGATAAAAGGCGCTGGGCTAAACAGTTACATAAATACTCATGTGAAATTTAAATACGATGTTTTTTAATTAAAATATTTTAGAGGTTAAAAAATAAGTAAACTATGAAAAAGACAATACTTTTTCTTAATATACTATAAGTAAAAATGAAGAAAACCACTACTCACCTTATAATTTGCAGTCTTTCTTTAGCATTTTTGGGATGTAAAAATGGACATTCTAATGGACAACCTAAGGTAGGAAAAAACGAACCTCAAGCGTTTTACAAAGAAGTAATTACTCCTGACGATGTAAAATCCATCACTCCCGAAGAGGCCAAAACGTACCATAAAGATATTAATTACCAGTACGAATATCGTACTGGTATATCTGGTAATTATGAATATACTTATGACGTAAATGGTTATGACCAAGATGGTAATTTAGTCACTGGAATTATAAATATTGAAAATAAATATGGGGCTGGGATAATCATAAATAATAATGACGAAGAAATTGATATAAAAGCAGAATGGATTGGTTATGGAAGATTAAAAGCTACTGACGAAAACGGAAATGAATACAATCTGGTTGCAGATTAATTTGAGATAATACTAAACAAAAAAATATGAAGGTCATTACATTAATCTTATTTATTACTCTTACCTCTTTTAGTCTGGTACAAACCAGTGTATATGTATGTGGTGCGAGTGGTGCTAAAAAATATCACTACAAAGAATCTTGTCGTGGCTTAAGTTCTTGTAAACAAGAAATCACAAAGCTTACTTTAAAGCAAGCACAAGGATATGGTTTAACACTTTGCGGTTGGGAAGACTAGATAACTCTAGGATAATCTTTATATTTGAAAATTAATCCTTACGAATGAAAATCCCATTTACTGCCCTATTTTTTATATTCACTTCATTACTTTTTTCCCAAACAAAAATTCTTTCATGGAATATCCAAAATTTTGGTAAATCAAAATCTGATCAAGAAATTAGTTTTATTGCTAATACAATTAAAAATCATGACATTATTGCAATTCAAGAAGTTGTTGCAGGCTATGGAGGTTCACAAGCTGTTGCGAGATTAGCCGATGAACTTAATCGAAAAGGTGCTAAATGGGATTACTCTATTAGTGATCCAACAAGCAGTAGTGCATACAAAACAGAACGGTATGCTTTTATTTGGAAAACAAGTAAAGTAAAATTAAAAGGTAAACCTTGGCTTGAAAAACAATACGAGCGACAAATAGACCGTGAACCTTATTATGCTACTTTTGAAAAAGATGGCAAAAGTTTTACTGTAGTTAGCTTTCACGCTATTACAAAAAGTAAACAACCTGAAACGGAAATTAAATATTTCAAGTTTTTACCTCAACAATATCCGAATCTAAACTTGATTTTTGTGGGTGATTTTAATTGTCCGCAATCACATACTGTTTTTAATCCTTTGAAGAAAATGGATTATCAACCAATTTTAGAAAACCAAAAAACATCCTTGAAACAAAAATGTTTTAATACCCAATGTTTAGCTTCTGAGTTTGATAATATATTTTATCAAACATCAAAAATTATAGTAAAAAGCAAAGGAATAATTCATTTTTACAAAGATTTTAATTCCATGAAAGAAGCTCGAAAAATATCCGATCATATCCCAATATGGATGGAATTTTCTTTAAATTAGAATTATGTTTTTAACTTTTTCTTTTTGGCAGCTGGAAATAATACGTTGTTAAGAATTAAACGATACCCTGGGGAGTTTGGATGTAAATCTAAAACAGTTGGTGGATCACCTACTTTGTGTTGGAAATCTTCTGGGTCATGTCCCCCAAAAAAAGTAAACATTCCTTTTCCTTTTTCGCCATGTAAATATCGTACTTCCCCATTAATCTCACATGTACCCATAACTAAAGCACTTGATTTTACAAATTCTGCATCAAATGAAGTTGTTTGTCCCATAAATCCTTTTACTAATTGTGTATGATTTTGACATAACATACTTGGTATTGGATCCCATTTTGCCGAAAACTCCATTAAAGTAAAATAATCCTTCTCCATTGGCACTCTCCTTTTTGGTGTCATATCAATATCCGAGAATTCATATATCTCTGGTTTACGTTCTAAAGTAAAGTCTCTAAAAGCAAATGAATTAGCATAATTTAACTTAGATTGATAATTTGGCTCGCTCGCATCTCCATCAAACATTGCTTCACAAATATCTACTCCATCTGCAGCCAGAGCTATATCAAAACTATCTGTTGCCGAACACATTGCAAACATAAACCCTCCGCCTATTACAAAATCTCTAATTTTTTTTGCGACTGCTCCTTTTTCTTTAGATACTTTATCATATCCTAATTTAGTTGCTAATGCTTCAGCATCTTTCTTTTGTTCTATATACCAAGGTGCATTTTTATAGGCTGAATAAAACTTCCCATATTGTCCTGTAAAATCCTCATGATGCAAATGTAACCAATCATACAATAATAATTGATCGCTTAGAACCTCTTCATCATATATTGGGGTAAAAGGAATTTCTGCATATGTTAATACTAAGGTAACTGCATCATCCCAAGGCTGTTTTCCTTTGGGTGTATAAACTGCTATTTTTGGAGCTTTCTCAAGAATTACTGTTTCCATATTCTGAGAAGGACTTGAAATTTCATTTAAAATAGAATTCTCTTCGCTATCTGAAAGTACTTCAAAACTAACTCCTCTAATTTTACATTCTTTACGAATTTCTTCTGTATCGGGTAACAAGAAGGAACCTCCACGATAATTAAGCAACCAGCTCGCTTTGTAATTTTTGTTTAAACACCAATACGTTATTCCATACGCTTTTAAGTGATTTTGCTGTGTTGTTTCGTCCATCGGAAGTAAAATAAACGAAGCTCTTCCATTAAATGATAATAAAAAGAAGAGAACATAAGCAATATAATATTTCATTTTAAATCTATTTTTATTTTAGTCTATTCTTATACAAGACTAAACAATTATTGGTTTTCTATAAAAACACGTATAAACACGCATAAATGTAAGGATAACTCTAGCTAAATTTGTTTTTATTAAATAATTAACAATTGACCATGAAAACCCATACAATGAAACTTAATGAAGCAAATAACAAACCTAGGCTTACAAATTTAATTCGAAAAATAGGAGCTTGTTTATTGATACTAACCATTATTTTATATTATGTTTTATCTATCCAGTTCTTAGCTAGTAGCGGAAGTAATTAAAAAAGTTAATTTGTAAGTACTGCAATGTCATTTTGAATAGCATAAACTACTAATCCAGCTGTATTTCTAGATTCTGTTTTAAGCAATAAATTATTTCGATGCCCTTCTACCGTTCTGGGACTAATAAAAAGTTCTTCTGCAATTTCAGCTGTACTTTTTTGCAAGCAGATTAATCGTAGCACTTCTATTTCACGAGAAGAAAGAAAATTTGTATCTAAATTGCATCTGGTGCTTTTAGCAGCTTTTCCTATTTCATGTATAATTTTAAGTACTTTATCATTATAATAGTACCCTATTTTACTCACCTCATTAATTGTAAAAATTAAATCCTTTGGAGTAGCATTCTTTATTAAATAAGATACTGCTCCAACTTGTATCATATTTGCAACAAAAGATTTGGTATCATAACTCGTTAAAGCAATGACTTTAATTTCCGGAAATTTTCTATGAATAATTTTAGTAGACTCAACTCCATTTAAAATAGGCATTTTTAAATCTATAATGACAATGTCGGGTTGGTCACTAGATCTTTCCAAAAATGAAATTAGTTCGGTTCCATCTGAAGCCTCAAAAATGACTTCTAAATTTTCTTCTCTCTCCAATAAAAATACTATTCCTTTGCGAAATAAAATTTCGTCATCAACTAATATTATTTTTACTGTAGTTTTCATTTTGTTTATCAGGAATATCAATAATTAGCTTACTACTTTAATGAATTAAAAACAGACAATTGCAAAACAAGTAATTTATCTTACGAAAATACAAAAAATGTAAACTTAAATAGCCATTAATCTGGTTTAAAAAGTAAAAACTACTGAAATTCCTCTATTAATAGCTGATTCTACATTCAAATTTCCATTTAGAAAAGAAACTCTACTTTCGATATTCTTCATCCCAAGTCCTTTTTGATTTTCTGAGTTCTTAGAATCAAATCCAATTCCATTATCAGAATATATTCCTTTTTTGATTCCATTTTCTTCTTCAAAAGCAATCGAAATCTTGGTAGCCTTACCGTGTCGTAATGAATTATTCATGAGTTCTTGCAAAATTCTAAAAATATGCAAGTGCCTATCTTTATCATTTTCATCAAACTCAATATCATTTTGATAATCTATTGATATGGTCTTGCTACTTTCAAACTCCAGACATAACTCTTCTATACCAGCATGCAATCCAAATTTTTCTAATACGGGTGGAAATAATCCATGGGCAATTTTTCTGGAACTATCTAAAGCTTTAGCAGTTAGATTAATAATATTTCCTGTAATTTCGGCTATCTCGCTTTCTGTTAAATTTGGTGTGTTTAATAAGTGGCTATTTAATGAAACAACATTCAGTTTCGAACTAATATCATCATGTAAGTCTTGTGCTATTCGCTTGCGCTCTTCTTCTTGAATAATAATTACTGCCTGTACTTGCTCTTTTTGGTACTGAATTTCTAAATCCTTTTTTTCTAATTTCTCTTTTATTATTTTTTTTCTCGAAAAATAAAAAAACATAACAAGAACAACTCCCATTAAAACAAAAGCCAAACAACTAAATATAATTGTAGCTACAATTTCACTTTCAGAAATCGGATTAGAATTCATAGGTATTTTGGGGTTTTCGCTTATTAAATATATACAAATTTAACAATTCAAATATATCTTATTTTATCTGGATAATTTTAATGAGGAATTAAATATGTTGTAAAATAAAAAATCTTCATCAAAACTTAAGTCCTGACGAAGATCATTTATTTATAATGGCTATCCCTTATAATAAGAATCACACTTATCTGAATGTAAAATCTTGTATAATTTACAAAGTTAGTTTACAAGATTATTTTTTTTAGAAAAACTCTTCTTCCATTCAATTAAAATAAATAATTGAAAGATAATGTACAATATATAATTTATACGCGAAGGTAATTTATAATATTTTGAACTTAGCGTTATTGATAAATTGCCCACTAAAAATAAAATAGTACTCCCTAACAAATAAAACAAAATCCCTACGTTGATATAATAAAATACTCTTTTATCATTCAACATATTATATAAATGAAATGTTGCATAAATTATTAATAAAAAAGAAGTAATAAATATTTCATATAAATTGAATTTAAAAAACAAATCGGGTCTTACGCTATATTGTATAGCCAAACTTAATAGTGTCAAAACACAAGTAATTCTGATTATTCTTTTTTGAAAACTGTCTTTTATTAGATTATAATAAAAAAGAGCCAGCATTAGAAATTGTCCGATAAAATAAAAATGTGATAAAAACAGATTATTCATACCTAATTTACTTAAAACTAACGTACTAATCTGAACGCATACAATAAAGAAAAGATAAGATGTAAATATCACATACGTTTTTTGTTGCTTAGAAAGACCTATTGCGAATACAATAAAATTAATCAGCAAAAGAAGATATCCAAAGTTAACAAGAAATGAATACATAAATCATATTAAGATTAAAGAGGACTAGATGGATCTCCTCCTGGAGGACAAGGCTGACTAAAATCGTATATTGCTGGTGCTATAACATTTACATGATTTTCAGTATCTCCCTCTTTATGGTTGCTTTCAGGTAGCATATCTACATAAATACCCGTTTTTTCGTCATATCTGGTTCCTACAATCAGCAAAGTTTGCTCTCCATCATCGTTGATTCCCATATAAGCTCTTACTGCATCTATTTCTTGCTTTAAAACTAATTCTAAATTTATTTTTGGAATTAAAAAGGCACGAACTTTATTTTTAAGGTCGATTTCAGTTTTTGGATCGCTCCATTTTTTTGTCCATTTTTCAGCAGTCGCCAATGGAATTTCCGTGTCTTTTTCTCTTAATCTGTAGTTTTCTTTCATAATTCAGGTTTATAATTAATTTAAAATTTAACTCAGGTCTGTTAATAGTTGTGCTAAACTACTGTTTTTTATTTTCTTAACAAAAAAAATAAAATCAGTAAAAGACTAGTGAAAAAATAAAAAAGCTTCATTTTATACTTAACGTTTTTTTTTAACAAAAATAATCCTAAAATAATAATTACAATTAAAAAATAACAATCCAAAAACCTCACACAACTTCTATTTATTAAGTAAAAACCTGTTTAAATTCAAAATGTAAAAACAGGTATAAATACGCTTATCCAGAATTCCTTTATGATTTAATTTTGATTGTAAACTATTTAAACCTAAAAACTATGTCTACAGAACCATTTATTGGAGAAATTAAAATCCTAGCATTCAATTTTGCTCCTAGAGGATACATGACCTGCCAAGGTCAAACTTTAAGCATCGCACAAAACACCGCATTGTTCTCTCTTATAGGCACTTATTATGGAGGAAATGGGCAAACAACATTTCAGCTTCCTAATTTACAAGGTCGTATGCCAATAGGACAAGGGCAGAGCTCTTTAGGAGCTGGCTTTGTGATGGGACAAGCTGGAGGAGTAACAGCTGTTTCAATATTGACTTCAAATATGCCTGCACACGTTCACTCTTTGAATAGTGTATCAGTAAAAATTAAGGCATCGACTGCAAATGCAGATGAGTCTGCAGCAGAAGGAAATTTTCCTGCTACAACAAAAGCATCTGCTTACTCTGGTAATGGAGCAACCAATAACGTTTTTACTGGAGGTACTGCAATTTCTGGTAATACTGATATAGCTGGTTCAAGTATACCAATTGACATAACAAATCCATACTTAACAATAAATTATTCCATTGCTACCCAAGGAATATTTCCAACTAGAAATTAATTAAAATTAAAAAAGAGAGCTTCTATATGAAGCTCTCCTTTTTATTACATAAAATATATGCAAGTAATAGGGATTCTACTGTCGCGTTCTACATATTATCAAACAATTGGGTTTGATTTATATGAAGGTCTCCATTCTGGTTTAAAACAACTTGGAAGGGGTGATATCAAAATAGTTACAGAAAACATAGGTTTTGGTGCCGATAAGCAACAATGTTATCGCAGCGCCGAAAAACTTCTGCTCGAAGAAAATGCATCTATCGTAATTGCCTACATAGGACATCGTACTGCTCAATTACTTCGACCACTTTTTCTGGCGGCAAATAGAATACTGATTGTTTTAGATGCAGGTGCAAATATGCCTCATGAATGGCCAACCTGTCCAAATATTTTTTATCATTCTCTTCATAACTCTTTAGGTGCTTCTCTCGCCGCTAAAGAAGCAACAAAAGATGGATATAAAAATGCTGGCATGGTAACAGGTTATTATGATGCTGGCTACCTACATACATATAGTATTTCTAAAACATTTCAAGATAATGGAGGAACGATAGCTTTTAATCATGCTACTGGTTATAAAACAGATGATTTTACGATGGAACCTTTAAAAGAACACTTAACTAATTTTCCTGAGAGTGCTCTATTAAGCATTTTTAGTGGTGATTATGTCGAATGGTATTTTGAACAAATTAAAAACACATTCGAAGGGAAAAATTTACCGATTTATCTACCTCCATTTGGCTTAGAAGAAACAATGTTAGGTAATTCAATTTATCCAGGTAAAAATATAAAAGGGATTGCTGCTTGGTCTAAAAAAATCAAATCAACAGAGAATCAAATTTTTATTGAAACACTAACCGAATTAGGCAAAACACCTAATCTTTTTTCTTTACTAAGCTGGGAAAGCGCAACTATTGCGTTAAGAGCACTAGAACTTTCTGATGAGCATAAAAATAATGTGTCAAATATTGCTCAAGATCTCCAATCGCTTTCATTCATAAGTCCTAGAGGTGAGATTTATTTTGATCCAAAAACGAATACATCAATTTCCCCATTATATAAAGTAGCCGTCATTTCTGATAATGAAGGCAAATGTGAATTACAATTAGAAGGTGAGGTAACAGAAGTAAACGAATATTATAAAAAACTAACAGACCAAGATTTGGATCAGACGACATCGGCTTGGTACAATAGTTATGTCTGTATTTAACTATGGAAACACAGAAAAAAATAATGGTACTATGTGGCGGAAAATTCGCCTTTAACACATTGCAATTATTAGCATATGAGAGGTTTATATGTGCAATAGGTATTGGAAAAAGCAATAGCACAATAGTAGATGCTTTAGAAAGAGAATCTGAGGACAATAACTTCGGATTCAAATCATTCCCATCTAAAAAAAGCATGGAAGAGATGAGAAGCTGGATTGATACTATTAAACCCGATTACATATTTTGTATCTCTTTTCCATTCCTTCTTCCTGAATCTGTCCTTTCTTATGGAAATGATAAATTCATCAATTTCCATCCAGGACCTTTACCACAATATCGCGGCGTTATGCCAATTTTTGAAGTACTCAAAAATCAAGAGAAAGAGACAGCCATTTGCGCGCATTTTATGAATGAAAAATTTGATCAGGGAAATATTATTTTCAATGACCCTATAAGAATACAAGAAAATGAGACTTACGGAAAATTGACTGTAAGATTAAGCAGCCGTATGTCGCAAGTTGCTTTAAATATGGCAAATATGCTACAATTTGCTAGTAATATTCCCAATCATCCTCAAGATGAATCATTGGCTTATTATTATGAAAAACCAGAATTGGCAGATACTTACATTAATTGGAAACGGATGTATGCAGATGAAATCATCGCATTAATAAATGCATGTAATCCTTGGAATTCAGGTGCCGATGCAACTTTAATGAACGAACAGGTTAAGATAATAGCAGCAACCCTATTAGACGAACCCCATGAAGAGAAACCAGGGACAATTATTTCTATAAACAATACGATAAATGTAGCTTGTGAGGACAACAAACAAATTGCAATCGAAATACTTAGTACAGACGAAGGTATAATGACGGCTAAGCAATATGGCTTATTAAAACCGTTAATGGCAAACCCAATATCTAACTAATATACTTAACTATCAATTTAAAACTATCAGATTATGAAAAAGAACTTTACTATTATTTTTGCGATATTGCTATGCCTCTTTTACACAAGAGGTAATGCTCAAACGCAATTTTGGTCCGATACATTTGAGGATACCGGTGCTCCAAGTTCCGGTGCACGAACTCCATCTGTGGAATTTTCTTGTGGGGGACCACCAGCGTCTTCTTACTTTTTTAGAACGACGCCAGCAGGAATTGCCCTCAATAGTGTCCCTCTTCCAAACACTTCTTACACAGGTTTTCAAGGTAGTAAGATATGGGCTGGAGAAGATATTGATAAAGGCCCAAGCTGTGCAAACAATTCTATATCTCCTAACCAACAAGTTTCTTGGCTAAACATCAACATCACTGGAAAAAGTGGATTATCTTTTAAAGGTCTTTTCGCTGCAAATGATCAAAATGATTGGCAAGGTTCAGAAACTGGTGCCCTACAAGATTATGTTGCTGTAGAATATAGAATTGACGGAGGGGCATGGACTAAACTGTTAGCATTTTATGCCGGAGCAGTTGATGGTGGTCCTTCTTTGAAACTAGATACTGATGGAAATTTAATTGGGGATGGAGCTGCATTAAGCTACGCGTTCGGAGAGTTTGCTGCAAATATTCCTGGTACAGGAACTACTTTGCAAATTCGTTTAAATGCTTCTGCAAATGGATCACTAACACAAGAATTTGCAGTAGATAATTTCCGTCTTTTCGAAACACCTGCGTGTACAGCACCCGTTATTACAGCCAATCCACCTAATAGAAGTCTGTGTCCAGGAAGCAATACTACATTTTCTGCTGGTGCAACTGGAGCTACAACTTACAAATGGCAAGTTGACCAAACAGGCGCTGGAACTTATACTGACCTGGCAAATGCCGCTCCATATTCTGGAGTTACAACTAACACATTAACTATAACTGGTGTAACCACAGCAATGAGTACTTATAGATATAGAGCTGTTGCAATTAATGGAGTCGCTACTTGTTTTGCAAATACTAATTACGGCACATTATCAGTTTCTAACATAACCCTTGCGGGCGCGCAAGATAATATCGTTTGTGTAGGTACCGCTACGGGTAGTGCATCCGTTATTCCAAGTGGAGGTATTGGTACTTATACATATTCATGGGCACCATCTGGTGGTACTGGAAGTATAGCTACAGGCTTAAGTGCAGGAACCTATACAGTAACTGTAACAGATGGTATACTATGCCAAGCAACTAAAACTTTTACTATTATCGAAACAGGTACACCAATAAGCATAGTACCTACACAAACTAATGTAAGCTGTAACGGTGGTTCTAATGGATCTGCAACTGCAACAGCAACAGGTGGATCTGGTACTCTTACTTATTCTTGGTCGCCATCTGGTGGAACTGCAGCAACAGCCTCTGGTCTTACTGCAGGAGCATATACTGTGACTGTAACAGATGCTAACGGATGTAGTAAACCACAAGCCTTCAATATCATACAACCTAGTCTAATTGTAACATCTGGTACTCAGGTTAATGTAAGCTGTAATGGTGGTTCTAACGGTTCGGCAACTGTAACTGCAACTGGTGGAGCTGGTTCATATACTTACTCTTGGTCACCTTCAGGTGGAACAGCAGCAACTGCATCTGGGCTAACTGCTGGAGCATATACTGTGACTGTAACGGATGCTAACGGATGTACCAAACCTCAAGCCTTCAATATCATACAGCCAAGTCTAATTGTAACATCTGGTACCCAGGTTAATGTAAGCTGTAATGGTGGATCTAACGCTTCTGCAACTGTAACTGCAACTGGTGGAGCTGGTTCATATACTTATTCTTGGTCACCTTCTGGTGGAACTGCAGCAACTGCATCTGGACTTACTGCTGGAGCATATACTGTGACTGTAACGGATGCTAACGGATGTACTAAACCACAAGCTTTCAATATTATAGAACCTAGTCTAATTGTAACATCTGGCACTCAGGTTAATGTAAGCTGTAATGGTGGTTCTAACGGTGCTGCAACAGTAACTGCAACTGGTGGAACTGGGACTCTTGGCTATGTATGGTCACCTTCTGGTGGAACAGCCGCAACTGCCTCAGGGTTAACTGCTGGAACGTATACCGTAAGAGTAACCGATGCAAATGGGTGTTTTAAAGATCAATCTTTTACTATTATAGAACCAACTGTAATTTCAACATCTGGAACTCATACCGATGTAAGTTGCAATGGTGGATCTAACGCTTCTGCAACAGTAACTGCAACTGGTGGAGCTGGATCGTATACTTATTCTTGGTCACCTTCTGGTGGAACTGCAGCAACTGCTTCAGGATTAACTGCTGGAACATATACCGTAACTGTAACTGATGAAAATGGGTGTTTTAAAGATCAATCTTTTACTATTATAGAACCAACTGCAATTACGACATCTGGAACTCACACGAATGTTAGCTGTAATGGACAAGCTGATGGTACGGCAACAGTAACTGCATCTGGTGGTTCTGGAGCTCTTAGCTACACATGGTCGCCTTCTGGTGGAACAGCTTCAACTGCTACAGGATTAACTGCTGGAACGTACACCGTAACTGTAACTGATGAAAATGGGTGTTTTAAAGATCAATCTTTTACTATTATTGAGCCTGTCGCACATAATTTAGCGGTAACTTTTGGCGGAAATAATGTATTAAGTGCTAGCCAATCTGGTGCAACTTATCAATGGTATCAATGTTCAGATAATTCACCAATCGTTGGAGAAGTAGGTCAATCGTTTACTCCAACAGCAAATGGGTCTTATAAAGTTGCTATAACATTAAATGGATGTACTGTTTCTTCGCAATGTGTTGTTGTAAGTACTTTGGCAACACCTGAATTTGAGAAAAAAGCTCAATTTATCATGTATCCAAATCCGAGCAAAGGTGTAGTAAACATCAATACAGATCATGATAGCGACTTAAACATTGTTAATCAATGGGGACAAACAATTAAAAAGGTTAAAGTTTCTGCTGATACTACTAACTCAATTAATATCGAAAGTCTGACGGATGGAATTTATTTTATTTGCGAAGTAAACGGAAATAAAGTAATTACCCATAAATTAATTCTAAAAAAATAAACATAAATGGGAGATATTAAAAAAACATCTCCCATTTTTTTTTTAGTTTAATAAACATCCTTATAAATTTTATACGATAACCGTCTCCAAAATATACAACTTATGGAAAGAAGATCCTTTGTAAAAAAAACAAGCTTATTAACTTCAGGTCTTTTCTTTTTCTCTACAAAAAATCTATTCGCAATACCTGAGAAAAGCAACATCAATATTAATAATCTAGATTTAACACCAATACTTATCAGTAGTAAAAAAATTATGATAAAAGGTAAAATTTTAGATTCTAAAACACATTTCCCCATAAACGCTGATATGTATGTAAAAACTAAAAGAAATAGATTTTTTTCAAAAAAACATTCTGTTAATGCACTAAATGGATCCTATTCAATTTTTTCGGGATTTGCAAATTCAGAAAAAATATCCGAAAAATTAGTCATCGAAATTAAAGTAGATGGATACAAACCTTATGAAGGAAATCTATATTTAACACCAAAAGGTTGTAATATTCATAGTGATCAATGGCAATATAATCCTGACTTTAAACCAGAATATTGTCCAGTTAATTATGAAGAATCTAATTTGTTGTTTTCGAACTTTAATTTTTATTTAGTAAAAGCATAGATCTAAAATAAATTAAAAAAAGGGGAAATTGTAAAAACAATTTCCCCTTTTTTAGTTATCAATACTACTTTAGTAATATCGTAAATAGTAATTTAAACATTAAAATGGAACATCACTATCATCATCATCGTCATCATTAAAGTTACTTCCAAAAGCTTCGTTTGCAGAAGGAAGATTTTTAGCAACAAACGGATTGTCATCATGATTCATTTTAGATGGTAAATCATCATAACTACCTGAAAAATCATCAAGGTTATCAAATTTCCCAAGGTGTCCTATAAATTTCAATCGAACGTTTTCGATACCACCATTACGGTGTTTAGCGATCATTATTTCTGCCTGACCTGCGGTTGGTGAAGCCTCATCATCATCCCATTCTTCAATTTTGTAATATTCTGGTCTATATAAAAACGAAACGATATCAGCATCCTGCTCAATCGCTCCAGATTCACGAAGATCCGATAGCAACGGACGCTTACTTGATCCACGCGTTTCAACAGCACGCGATAACTGCGAGAGTGCAATTACCGGAACGTTTAGCTCTTTTGCCAAAGCCTTTAAGTTTCGGGAAATTGTAGAAATTTCCTGCTCACGATTTCCTCCACCTTTACTATTTCCTCCAGCAGTCATCAATTGCAAATAATCAACAATAATAATTTTAATACCATGCTGTGAAACTAAACGACGACATTTTGCTCTTAAATCAAAAATAGAAAGTGATGGTGTATCATCAATAAACAAAGGAGCTTTTTCTAAGTTTTTTACTTTTGTACTCAACATCTCCCATTCATGAGGTTCTAACTTACCAGTACGTAATTTCTCAGATGATAATCCAGTTTCCGATGAAATTAACCTCGTAATTAACTGTACTGATGCCATCTCCAGAGAAAACAAAGCTACAGGATGCCCAAACTGAATAGAAATATTTCTAGCCATCGAAAGTACGAACGCTGTTTTTCCCATCGCTGGCCTAGCCGCAATAATAATTAAATCACTCGGTTGCCATCCAGAAGTCAGTTTGTCCAAATTAGTAAAACCAGTTTCAACACCACTTAAACCTTCTTGCTTAGCAATTTCTTCAATACGCTTTTTTGCCTGAAGTACTAAACTCTGAGCAGTTTCAGAACTTCGTTTAATATTTCCTTGCGTTACTTCATATAGTTTAGATTCGGCCTGATCAAGCAAATTAAACACGTCTGTTGTTTCATCATAAGACGCTTCGATAATTTCCGAAGAAATTCGAATCAAACTTCTTTGAATAAATTTTTGAAGAATGATACGAGAGTGAAATTCGATGTGCGCAGAAGAAGCTACTTTTTGCGTAAGCTGAATTAAATAAAAATCACCACCTGATATATCTAATTTTCCATTCTTTTTTAGTTGTGCCGAAACTGTCAGTAAATCGATTGGTTGAGTTTCAGTAAAAAGCTGAACAATCGCTTCAAAAATATACTTATGTGCATCCTTATAAAAAGCATCAGGCTGCAAAATATCAATCACATCATCTACACCTTTTTTATCAATCATCATCGCACCTAGTACAGCCTCTTCTAAGTCCAGTACCTGCGGGGGAAGTTTCCCTTTTTCTAAATTAATAATTGCGGTTTTATCGACCTTAATTGGGTTTATATTTTTGAAGTTTTCCATATAGCGAATGTAACAAAATTTAGAAGAGATATAACTATCTAGTTGTTACGAATAATTGTTTATAAGTTAATGTATATTGTTTAAAACCAAAAAAAAATCCGAAACGATAAGGCTTCGGATTTTTTATAAATTTGTAAGAATTTATTCTTTGTATTCGCCCATTTTACTGTATTTGTCCATTCTCTGGGCAACTAAATCGGCTGTTGATAAGTCTTTCAATTCATTATATCCTTTAGTGATATATTGTATAACTGTTGTAAAAGTAGTTTCTCTGTCATAATGAGCTCCACCTAATGGTTCTGGAATAACATCATCAACTAATTTTTGTTTTTTCATGTCAGAAGAAGTCAATTTTAATGCTTCAGCTGCTTTCTCTTTATACTCCCAGCTTTTCCATAAAATAGAAGAACAAGATTCAGGAGAAATCACAGAATACCAAGTATTCTCAAGCATATATACTTTATCTCCTACACCTATTCCTAAAGCTCCACCTGAAGCACCTTCACCAACAATAATCGTGATAATTGGCACTTTTAAACGTACCATTTCAAAGATGTTTCTTGCAATAGCTTCACCTTGTCCTCTTTCTTCAGCTTCAAGCCCTGGATATGCACCTGGAGTATCTACTAAAGTTAAAACAGGAATACCAAACTTTTCAGCCATTTTCATCAATCGTAATGCTTTACGATATCCTTCTGGATTTGCCATACCAAAATTTCGGTATTGACGTGTCTTAGTATTGTATCCTTTTTGTTGACCAACAATCATGTACGACTGCCCATCAATTTTTCCTAAACCACCAACCATAGCTTTGTCATCTTTAAAACCTCTGTCTCCATGAAGTTCTAAGAAAGTATCTCCGCACATAGCCTTAATATAATCTAAGGTATAAGGTCTGTTTGGGTGTCTTGACAATTGTACACGTTGCCAAGCTGTTAGGTTTTTATATATACTCCTTTTAGTTTCTTCTAATTTCTTATTAATTTGCTTGCACGTTGGCGTTACATCAACATCTGATTCTTTTCCAATGATAACACACTTTTCTAACTGCTCTTCTAATTCTTTGATAGGAAGTTCAAAATCTAAATATTCCATAGGATCTTTTGAATTTTTGTTTTTAAATCGAACCGCAAATATAAAAATATTATATTGTTTGGCGTGTTTATTTAGTATTAAAGTATAAAAAAATAAAGTCAAAAAGAGTTAAAACATTATACTTTATCATCTTTTTTATAGTGTTTAAAAACACCATTTAATATAACTGTAATTACAATTATAATAGCACCAATATAAAATTCGGTACTCATTTTCTCTTTTCCTCCTAATATAAAATACGCTAAAATAATTCCATAAACAGGCTCTAAATTAGTCGTAAGCATAACAGTATAAGGAGTAAGTTTTCTCATTACTTTTACCGAAGCAGTAAATGCATAAGCAGTACATACCGAAGCCAAAAGCAGCAATAACAACCAGTTGTTTACAGAAAGCACAAAGAAATCGGCAGTAAACTTACCTTGAAATAAAAAGTAAATAGTAATAAAAAAAACACCTGCTCCAAATTCATAAAAAGTAATAACCGAAGGCTCATGATCAGCAATTAATTTACCATTCATTAAAGTAAATAAAACTCCTAGAATTATAGAAGCTAAGGCATAATACATTCCGTTTAAGTACTGAATTTCAACCTGCATTATCAGAGCCAAACCAGCAATGATAATAAGCCCGAAAAAAACTTCATACCATAGCACTTTTCTTCCAAAAAAAATTGGTTCCAATAAAGACGCAAAAAAAGCACCTAAAGAGAATATAGAAAGTGTTATCGAAACATTAGAAACATGAATTGCCCTAAAAAAAAATATCCAGTGCAAGGCAATTAGCAATCCCACAAAAATTAACTTAAAAAAAGCTTTTACAGGAACATGAAATGATTCTTTCTTAAAAATAATAAAGCCCCCTAAAAAAATCCCTGCCAAAAGCATTCTGTACCAAACCAAAGCTTCTGCATTTATAGTAATTAATGCGCCCAGAATAGCAGTAAATCCCCAAATAAAAACAATTAAATGAAGACTTAGGTAACTTTTTAGTTTATCGTTTTGCATTACGTAATAAGAAAACTGCCAAAATTCCAAAAGCAATATTAGGGAACCAAACGGCAAATAAAGGTGAGAAAGTTGATTTTTCGGCTAGTGTACCAAATATTTTGTCAAAGAATACAAAAGCAAAAGCAAGTGCAATTCCTATTGCCAAATTGGTACCCATTCCCCCACGTCTTTTCATCGAGGAAACAGCAACAGCAATAATCGTTAAAATAAATGCCGAGATAGGAACACTTATTTTTTTATACAAAACAACAAGATATACATTGATATCACCAGAGCCTCGTTTTTTTTCTTTTTCTATAAAATCGTATAACTTACCAATACTCAAGGTTTCGGCAATATAAACCACAGGAGTCAAATCTTCTAAATCAAAAGTAAATACAGCTTTCTTCTCAGCAGCTTTCTCAATTTTATCATCTAATTCTCCCAAAGTCCTTTTAGTATAATCATACATAGTATAAGTACTATCTTTTGGATTCCACTGGATACGACTTGCAGTAATTTTAGAAATAAGTTCTTCTCCTTTAAACTTTTCTAAAGTAAAATTAAAAGCAGTTTTAGAAACATCATTAAAGCTATTTACATAAATAAACTCATTGTCATTTATTTGTCGATATACATTTGTATTATTCCCATGCATAGCTTCCTTTCCACCACCTTTAAGATACGTGTATCTAAAATTATTAAAGCCTTCACTTGCTGCAGGAACAATATAAAACCCCATCAACAATACAAAAACCGAAACAATCGAAGCACCTATAATATAAGGCCGTAAAAAACGCGAAAAAGATATTCCCGAACTTAATATAGCAATAACCTCAGTATTATTCGCCAATTTAGATGTAAACCAAATCACCGATAAAAATAAAAATATCGGAAATAAAGAGTTGGCAAAATAAATAGTAAAATTATAGTAGTAAACAACAATATCCAAAAACGGAATCTTGTTCTCTAACATCTTGTTAATCTTCTCCGAAACATCAATTACAATCCCAATCGGTATAAATAGCAACAACATCACTGTAAAAGTGGCTAAATATCTCTTTAAGATGTATTTGTCTATTATTGTCAGCATAGATAAGTATAATCGTTTTTTTGCTAATATTTAACCGAATAAACGATTAAACAGTAAATACATTTACAGTCTTTGGCTCATATTCTTAACCATCATTTCTTTCCATGGCATAAAATCTCCTGCTAAGATATGTTTTCTAGCCTCACGAACCAACCACATATAAAAGCCAAGATTATGAATCGTAGCGATTTGTTTTCCTAGATACTCATTAGCAGCAAACAAATGTCGCAAATATGCTTTAGTATATTCAGTATCTACAAATGTAATTCCCATCTCATCAATTGGAGAGAAATCAGCTTCCCATTTTTTATTTTTAATATTGATTGACCCATTTGCAGTAAACAACATTCCGTTTCTTGCATTACGAGTAGGCATAACACAATCAAACATATCAACACCCAAAGCAATATTTTCCAAGATATTAATTGGCGTACCAACCCCCATTAAATAACGAGGTTTATCTTCTGGCAAAATTTCGCAAACAATTTCAGTCATAGCATACATTTCTTCAGCTGGTTCACCAACCGATAATCCACCTATAGCATTACCTTGCTGACCTGCATTAGCAATATATTCAGCCGACTGACGACGTAAATCCTTATAAGTACTACCTTGAACAATAGGAAAAAACGTTTGCTCATATCCATATTTAAAAGGCACTTTATCCAGATGATTAATACAACGATCCAACCAACGGTGAGTCATATGCATCGAACGCTGCGCATAACGGTAATCACAAGGATACGGCGTACACTCATCAAAAGCCATAATAATATCAGCCCCAATAGTACGCTGAATTTCCATTACATTCTCAGGAGTAAAGAAATGATAAGATCCATCAATATGTGATTTAAACTTTACACCTTCCTCTTTAATTTTTCTGTTTGCAGACAATGAATACACTTGATATCCACCAGAATCTGTCAATATATTTCTATCCCAGTTCATAAACTTATGCAAACCACCAGCTTTCTCAAGAATTTCAGTTTGCGGACGCAAATACAAATGGTATGTATTTCCAAGAATAATATCAGGGTTTATATCGTTTTTCAACTCCCTTTGGTGTACACCTTTAACCGATGCAACAGTACCAACAGGCATAAAAATTGGAGTTTCAATAACTCCATGATCAGTAGTAATACTTCCCGCTCTCGCTTTCGATTGCAGATCTTTTTGTAATAAATCAAACTTCATATACACGTTTTTCAGTCGGCAAAGATAGGCTAATTTGAAAATTAGATAATTAGATAAATCAAAAAATTAAAGATGTTTTATGAATTAATTTGGGCATGTCCCTTCGGGTCGGGCTATTCGCTATATCTTTTGTTCCATTTCATTACACAAAAGAATGTCGCTATTATCCCTCATGCAAAAAAAATCCACTAAATTTGGATATAAAATATCGAATATAACATTGACCTAATGAATTTATCACAAAAACTAGGATACCCCAAAGACAGCAAACTATTAATCATCCACGCCGATGATGCAGGATTATCCCATTCAGAAAACAGAGCAACAATACAAGCGCTACAAAACGGAATGATTAATTCTTATAGTATTATGGTACCTTGTCCATGGTTTTATGAGATAGCAAACTTCGCAAAAGACAATCCACAATTTGATAACGGAATTCATTTAACACTTACCTGCGAGTGGGAGAACTATAAATTTGGTCCAATATTACCCATTAATGAAGTACCATCATTAGTAAATAAAAATGGCTATTTCCATAAAACCAGAGTAGACTTTATAAATAATGCAAAACCAGAAGAAGTAAAAAAAGAACTTCGAGCTCAAATTGAGAAAGCATTACATTTCGGATTAAAACCCACCCATCTCGATTCGCATATGTGCAGTATTGGTGTATGTCCTGAGTTTTTAGAAATATACAAAGCTCTAGGAAAAGAATACAACTTACCCGTTTTCATCAATAAACAATTTGTAGAATCGATAAGCTTATCCAACGAAAAGTATAACTATGAGAACACTCTTGTAGCCGACAATCTCCTAATTGGAAATTTTACAGACTTCGAAAAAGGTGAACTTAAAAAATCTTACGAGAAAGCTTTAGATAATATAAACTCCGGTTTCAACGTTTTCTTGCTGCACCCAGCATTCGATGATAATGAAATGCAAGGCATTACAAAAAACCATCCTAACTTTGGTTCTGAGTGGAGACAAATAGACTTTGACTATTTCACAAGTAACGAATGCAAACAAAAATTAAAAGAGAACAACATACGACTAATCACCTGGAGTGAAATTCAGAAAATTAGATAAATATGCCAATTAAAAATAAAAAAACAAAAGATTAATACTTCTTAGTAGCTACAATTTTAGATAATTATAGATTTCAGAGCCTTAAATCAAATTATCTAATCGTCAAATTATCCAATAATCTAAATGCTACATTTCCTTTAAAATCATTTGTCTTACGGCAAAATAAAAATTACTTTTGCAACAGTTTAACTTTTACACATAAAATGAAGCCTAACACACAACAATTAAGCGATTTAACTATCCAAGTAAGAAGAGATATTCTTCGAATGGTACATGCTGTCAACTCAGGTCACCCAGGTGGCTCACTAGGTTGTACTGAATTTTTGGTGTCTTTATACCAAAATATTATGGACCGCAAAGAAGGTTTTGATATGGACGGAATCGGAGAAGATCTTTTCTTCCTTTCAAATGGTCATATTTCTCCAGTATTTTATAGCGTTCTAGCAAGAAGCGGTTACTTTCCAGTTTCAGAATTAGCAACTTTTAGATTGCTTAACTCTCGTTTACAAGGACACCCTACAACTCACGAAGGATTGCCAGGAGTTCGTATTGCTTCAGGTTCATTAGGACAAGGATTATCTGTAGGAATTGGAGCTGCACAAGCTAAAAAACTAAACAAAGACAATCATATTGTATACACATTACATGGTGATGGAGAATTACAAGAAGGACAAAACTGGGAAGCTATCATGTATGCTTCTGCTAAAAAAGTAGACAACCTAATTGCAACTATCGATCTTAACGGAAAACAAATTGACGGAACTACAGACGAAGTTTTAGCAATGGGAAGCATTCGTGCTAAATTTGAAGCTTTTGATTGGGATGTTATAGATATCAAAGAAGGAAACAATATCGATGCTATATTAGCAGGTATGGCAGATGCAAAATCAAGAACTGGAAAAGGAAAACCAGTTTGTATTTTACTACATACTGAAATGGGTAACGGTGTAGATTTTATGATGCATACACATGCTTGGCATGGTAAAGCACCTAACAACGACCAATTAGCTAATGCATTAGCTCAAAACATTTCAACTTTAGCAGATTATTAAAAAAGCATTATACTTTTCATAATAAGCTTTATGCCTATTATTTACAAAGTATACTACTTATAGCAACAAAAAAATGAAAAAATATACAAATACAGGAAGTAAAGATACTCGTTCAGGTTTCGGAGCGGGAATGACTGAATTAGGTCAGAAAAACGAAAATGTTGTTGCATTATGCGCTGATTTAATTGGTTCATTAAAATTTGATGATTTCAAAAAAAATCACCCAGAGCGTTTTTTCCAAATCGGAATTGCTGAAGCAAACATGATTGGAATCGCAGCAGGTTTAACAATTGGAGGTAAAATTCCTTTTACAGGAACTTTTGCTAACTTTTCTACAGGAAGAGTTTATGACCAAATTCGTCAATCTGTAGCTTACTCAGATAAAAACGTAAAAATTTGTGCATCTCACGCAGGTTTAACACTTGGAGAAGATGGAGCAACACACCAAATATTAGAAGATATTGGTTTAATGAAAATGCTACCAGGAATGACCGTAATCAATACTTGCGATTACAATCAAACTAAAGCAGCTACACTAGCATTAGCAGATCACCATGGACCAGCTTATTTACGTTTCGGACGTCCAGTTGTACCTAACTTTACACCTGCAGATGAGCCATTCGTAATTGGAAAAGCAATTTTATTAAACGAAGGTACAGATGTAACTATTGTTGCTACAGGACATTTAGTTTGGGAAGCACTTATTGCTGCTGAAGCATTAGAAGCAAAAGGAATCTCTGCCGAAGTAATCAATATCCATACAATCAAACCACTTGACGAAGAAGCTATATTAAAATCTTTAGCAAAAACAAAATGTATTGTTACTGCCGAAGAGCACAATATACTTGGAGGTCTTGGAGAAAGCGTTTCTAGAGTATTAGCATTAAACAATCCAGCTCCACAAGAGTTCGTAGCTGTTAATGATAGTTTCGGAGAATCTGGTACTCCAGAACAATTAATGGAAAAATACAAGCTAAACAATCAAGCAATTGTTGAAGCTGTAGAAAGAGTTATCAAAAGAAAATAATTCTTTTACATACTATAAAATTAAAAACCTGCTCAATCGAGCAGGTTTTTTTATGTCTGGACACGAAATAATACTTCATTATATACATTATAACACATTTTTATCGCTTGGAACTGTTAGACACTATTCACAAACGATTTCGCTCCATAAACATGCTGAAATTATACCGCAAAGCTTCTCAAAGTTTACACAGAGTCTCGTAAAGATTTTTTTTACTTGTAAAACTAAGATAGTTTATTGCGAAATCTCTAAGATGCAAAGCTCTTTTAAGTATAAATAATACTTTAGGCTTTAACCGCAAAGGGAGAAAAGAGAAAAACGCAAAGGCTCACAAAGCTATTGATTAAACTTTACGAACCTTTGTATAATCCTTTGTGCTCTTTGCTGTGTTTATTTTACCAAATTTTTTAGATTGTCGGGCTACTAATTGATCCATTTTAACCGCAGAAGAAGGAAATAGAAAAAACACAAAGGTTCACAAAGCTATTGATTAAACTTTGCGAACCTTTGTGTTTTCTTTTGCGGAATTTTGCGAAACTACCTTTTCACAAAACAGTCATTTCTGTATATATTTTATTTGAGTTATATCAAAAAAAAATCCTCATCAAATAAATGATGAGGATTCTAAAGAAAGGCGACGACATACTCTCCCACATAACTGCAGTACCATCTGCGCAGGCGGGCTTAACTACTCTGTTCGGGATGGGAAGAGGTGAGCCCCGCCGCAATAACCACCTTAAGGTCGTTGTTACTTGAGGTAACTTTT